>NZ_VDFS01000037.1:45531-75430 GCF_006151955.1 Georgenia sp. 311
GAGGAGCCCCGGGCGACGAGGATCTCGGTCTCGCGGGCGCGGGTCTGCCCGAGCAGCCGGACGACCTGGACGAGGGCGACGAGGGAGATGACGCCGAGGAGCGCCACCGGCACGAGGCCGACGGCGGCGGCGGTGCCCGTCGCCTCCTCCAGGTCCGCGACGGTCCCGGCGAGGTCGCCGGTGAGGGTGAGGCCACGGACGGCGACGGCGTCGTCGTTGCGGAGCGCGAAGTCGAGTCCGGAGAGGCCCTCGGCGAGCCGGGGCAGGTCGGCGACGGTGAGCGCGGCGGGGTCCGGGTAGACCGTCCAGCGCACGAACGGGACCTCGACGGCGGCGCCGACGGTCTCCGCGGAGGCGAGCAGCGGCCCGAGGGCGGAGCCGTCGGTGCCGGCGGCGACCACCGGGTCGGCGAACCATGTCCGCTCGTCCGCGGCGCGCCAGGTCCCGGCGACGGTGAGCGAGGTGCCCGCGACGTCGAGCCGCATGCCCGGGGTCAGCCCGGCGTCGGCGGCCGTCTGCTCCGGCACGAGCACCTCACCTGTCGCGAGGGGCCCGGCGGCGGGCTCGGCGCCGGCGGGGACCTCGGCGAGGAGGACCCTGACGCGCTTCTCCCCCACCGACGCGGCGACCGGCTCGGTCCACAGCTGCCGGGAGACCGCCAGGCCGTCGGCGGGGAGCAGCCGGGAGAGGGTCCGGCGCACGGCGGCGTCCTGCGTCGCCGGATCGGCGGCGAGGCGGGTCTGCACCTGGATGCCGGCGTCCCGCGGGGCGGCCTCGGTGAGGGTGCTGCGCACGGTGGCCACCCCGGCGGCGCGGGTGTAGCCGACCGTCCCGGCGAGGATCGCCGCGACGGTCGCGGTGAGGACGAGCAGGGTGAGGAGGGTGCCCGGCTGCGCGCGTGCACGCCGCGCCAGCAGCCGGGCGACCCCCATCGTCACTCGCGCGTCGACTCGTCCAGCGGACCGCTGTCGATGGTGCTGTCGTCGATGTGCAGCTCGGCGACCTCCTCGCCGAAGGACTCCAGCAGCGCGTGCCGCTCCTCGCGGCGACGACGCTGCTCGACGGGGTCGGGCACAGGGGCCGCGGCGAGGAGCCGCTGCGTGTACTCCTCCTGCGGGTTCTGCAGGACCGACTCGCGGTCGCCCTGCTCCACCACCTTGCCGTTCTGGAGGACGACCACCCGGTGGGCGAGCAGGTCGACCACGGCGAGGTCGTGGGAGATGAACAGGCAGGCGAACTTGTAGCGCCGCTGCAGCTCGGTGAACATCGCGAGCACGCTCGCCTGGACGGAGACGTCCAGGGCCGAGGTGGGCTCGTCGGCGACGAGCAGCTCGGGCTCCAGGACGAGCGCACGCGCCACGGAGACGCGCTGGCGCTGGCCGCCGGACAGCTCGTGCGGGTAGCGGTTGTAGACGCTGCGGGGCAGCTCCACGGCCTCGAGCAGCTCGTGGACCTTGGCCATCCGGCTGCGCTTGTCCCCGACCTTGTGGACGACCATCGGCTCGGCGATGATCTCGCCGATCGGCAGGCGCGGGTTGAGGGAGGCGGCGGGGTCCTGGAAGATCACGCCGATCCGCTTGCGCAGGCTCTTGGCGTCCTTGCGGCCCATCGCCCCGAAGTCCTCGCCGAAGAGGCGGATCGTGCCGGAGGCGGCGGGGATGAGACCGAGCGCGCAGCGCCCGATCGTCGACTTGCCCGACCCGGACTCCCCGACGAGGCCGACGACCTCGCCCTGGCGCACGGAGAAGGAGACGTCGTCGACGGCGCGGAACGGGGGCTTGCCCGCCCGCTGGTACTCGATGACGAGGTTCTCCATGCGCAGCGCGGGGGTCTCCCCCTCCTCGACCGCCGGCGCGTCGACCTGCGAGATGCCGAGCTGGTCGCGGCCGCGGCCCAGGTGCGGGACGGCGTCGAGCAGCCGCTTGGTGTACGGGTGCTCGGGGCTCACGAGGACCTGCTCGACGGGGCCGCTCTCGACGATGTTGCCCTTGAACATCACGGCGACGCGGTCGGCCATGTCGGCGACGACGCCCATGTTGTGCGTGATGAGCAGGATGCCGGTGTTGAGCTTGTCCTTGAGCGAGCGGAGCAGGTCGAGGATGTCGGCCTGCACCGTGACGTCCAGGGCCGTGGTCGGCTCGTCGGCGATGATGACCTTCGGGTCGCAGCTGATCGCGATGGCGATGACGACGCGCTGGCGCTGACCACCGGACAGCTCGTGCGGGTACTGCTTGAGGCGGCGCTCGGGCTCGGGGATGCCGACCATCCGCAGCAGCTCGGCGGCGCGCTCGTCCGCGGCGGCGCCGTAGGCGATGCCGTGGAGCTCGAGGGCCTCGGTGAGCTGGGTGCCGATGGTGAGCACCGGGTTGAGCGCCGTCATCGGCTCCTGGAACACCATGGCGACGTCGTTGCCCCGCATCCGGCGCAGGGCGCGGTCGTCGAGGTCGCGGACGCTGTTCTCACCGACGGTGATCCGCCCGCTGGTGCGGGCGTTCTTCGGCAGCAGGCCGAGGGCGGTCATCGAGGTCACCGACTTGCCCGACCCGGACTCGCCGACGAGGGCGACGACCTCACCGGGCTTGACCTCCAGGGAGATGCCCTTGACGGCGTGGACCGAGCCGAACTCCGTCCGGAAGCGGACGTCGAGGTCGTTGAAGGTGAGGACCGGCTCGCTCGACTGCTCGGAGAGGGTGCTCATCAGTCCTTGTTCCTGTTCTGCCGCGGGTCGAAGGCATCCCGCAGGCCATCGCCGATGAAGTTCACGCTCAGCGCGATGCCGAGGATGAAGATGCCGGGCCACCAGAAGAGCCACGGCCGGGAGGTGAAGGACGCCTGGTAGGTGTTGATGAGGACGCCCAGCGAGGTGTCCGGGGGCTGCACACCGAAGCCGAGGAAGGACAGCGAGGTCTCCAGGAGGATCGCCGCGGCGATCGACAGCGTCGCCGACACGATGATCGTGCCGAGGGTGTTCGGCAGGATGTGCTTGACGATGATGCGCCACGGGGAGGTCCCGACCGCCTGCGCGGCGGCGACGAACTCCCGCTCGCGCAGGGAGAGCACCTCACCGCGCACGAGCCGAGCCAGGCCGGTCCACGTGACGATGCCGAGCATGAGGGCGAGGATCCAGATGGAGCCGCCGCTGATCTGGCCCAGGACGGCCGCGAGGACGAGCAGCGGGATGACGATGAGCAGGTCGGTGAGGCGCATGAGCAGCGCCTCGACCCAGCCGCGGAAGTAGCCGGCGGCCGCACCGATCGCCGTCCCGATGAGCGTGGAGACGATCCCGACGACGAACGCGATGATCAGCGAGCGCTGGGTGCCGCGCATGACGAGCGCGAAGTAGTCCTTGCCGACGTTGTCCTGCCCGAAGGGGTGCTCCCCGATCCGGAAGGGCCACAGGCTCAGCGTGGGACGGCCGCCGTCGACGACGGGGTTGGCCAGCGTGTAGCCGTGCTTCCACCAGCCCGGGAACGGCCCGAAGCCGATGGAGGTGTAGGCGAGGATCGTGATGAGGACGAGCACGGCGAGGGAGACCATCGCGCCGCGGTGCCGCAGGAAGCGGCGCAGCACGAGCTGGCCCTGGGAGTAGGACTTGTCGGTCTTGCCCTCGAGGTCCTCCTCCACCGACAGCGGGTCGATGTTCTGGAGGGTGCCGGGGTCAGCTCCCTGCATGCCGGGCTGCGGAACGATGTGCTCCGGCCGCTTGTGCTTCTTGTACCTTCTCATCGGTGCCTCCGGGTCGCGGGGCGGGTAGGACGGGTGCCTGTGTCACGCACTGCGCTCACCGCCTGATCCGCGGGTCGAGGAAGGCGTAGGCGATGTCGGCCAGCATGTTCATCACGACGGCGGCGGTGCCGGTGACGAGGAAGAAGGCCATGACGGGCGCGGGGTCCACCTGGACCAGGCCGGTCCGGAACAGCTCACCCATGCCCTTCCAGCCGAACACCGTCTCGGTGAGGACCGCGCCGCCGATGAGGCCGGCGAAGTCGAACGCGACGATCGTCGTGATCGGGATGAGGGCGTTGCGGAAGGCGTGCTTGGTGATGACGACGCGCTCGGACAGGCCCTTGGAGCGGGCGGTGCGCACGTAGTCCTGCTCGAGCACCTCGAGCATCGAGGACCGCGTGTAGCGGCTGTAGCTCGCGACGGAGATGAGGGTGAGGAGGACGGTCGGCAGCAGGAGCTGGGTGCCCTTGTCGAGGAACTCCTGCCAGAAGGTGCCGTCGAAGTTCGGGGTCTCGGCGCCGATCGTGGAGATCGGGCGGCCGTTGCGCACCGTGCCGAGGTAGCTCGCCCAGCTCGACAGCGCCTTGTCGGCGACGATGACGAGGCTCATCATCGTCGCGGTGCCGACGGAGACCCAGATGGCCATGGTCCGCGAGTAGCCGCCCCACAGGGCGCCGCTGACGATCGCGATGACGATGGCGAGGGCGAACAGCCCGAGCAGCACGCCCCACGTCGGCTCGTTGAGCTGGTTCGCGAAGACGAAGTAGGACACGACCCCTGCGCCGACCGTCGTGAGCGCGGCGTACAGGACGTTCTTGTTCCCCAGGCCCGAGCTCAGCATGACGATGAGCAACGCGGCGCCGAGGGAGGCGACGGCGACGACGCCGATGCCCAGGGCCGGCTGGCGGAACCAGTTGACCGCGTCGAAGTAGAACATCGCGGCGAAGACGAACCCGAAGGTGACGGCGCCGGTGAGCAGCCGCCGTCGGGCGTCACCGCCCAGCGAGCCGGCGACGATGAGCGCGAGGACGACGGCGATGAGCGCGATCTGCCACAGCGCCATGTCGGGATCGGCGATCCAGTCGTTGAAGCGGATCGCGCCGTACTCCTTGAGGAGCACCGCGGCCCAGAAGACGGGGAGGGAGTACATCATGAACGCGAAGAACGTCACGATGTAGTCGAAGCCGGAGTACTGGCGGATCGCGGTGAGGATGCCGACGCCGATGCCGATGACGATGGCGAGCAGCGTGGAGAGGATGACGAGCCTCAGCGTGGCGCTGGCAGCGTTGCCCAGCAGGTCGATGACCGGGATGCCGGCACGGTTGACGCCGAGCTGACAGGAGCCCACGAAGCACTTGCCCACACCAGCGAGCCAGGTGCCGTACCGCTCGTACCAGGGGTCGTCCAGGCCCATGTTGGCGATGCGCTGGGCGATGAGGCTGTCACGGTTGGGGTCGTTCGACTCACGAAGGTCCGCCAGGGGGTCGCCCGAGTTGATGGTGAGGACGAACATGAGGACGGACCCACCGAGCAGGACCAGGGCGGATATGCCCAGCCTGCGCAGGATGAACTTGATCACGAGCTAGCCCTTCGGGTCTTCCGGGGGTGAAACCCGGTCAGCCTAGTCCCGTCCTCGTGGGACGTTGACCAGGGCCGGGTTTCGTCATGGCACCGTACACGCGCGCCGGTGGGGCAGGAGGGGATTCCCCCCTGCCCCACCGGTTTTGCACGTGTTTCAGGTGATCGAAGTGATAATCACCTCAGCTGGATCACTCAGCCAGCAGCCACTGCTCGGCGTTCCACGCGACGCCGTTCTGGGTGGCGGTGTGGCGCACGTTCTCCATGCCCGCCGTGTAGGCGATGACGCCCGGGTGAGCGAAGACCGGGATGCCGTAGAGGGTGTCCCACAGCTCCTTCTCGATGATCTTGGTCTGCTCGAGGTGGACGCTCTCGTCGAGCGACGCGGCGAGGGTCGTCCACGCCTGGTCGACGGTCTCGTTGGTGTAGCCGCCGTAGTTCTGCGGGGCGTTGGAGGAGTAGATGTTCTGGCCCGAGGCGATCTGGCCGGAGCCGGCCCAGGCGAACAGCGCGACCTCGTAGTCACCGTTGGGCAGCGCGGCGGAGAAGAAGTCCGCGGAGCCGACGTCGGTGATGTTGAAGCCGGCCTGGTCACAGCTCGACTTGATGAGCTCGACCTGGGAGGTACGGCGCGGGTTCGGGGCGGAGTAGCCGATGCGGACGTCGATCGGCGTCTCGATGCCGGACTCCTCGACGAGGCGGGTGGCCTCCTCGAGGTTCACCTCGTCGTAGCGGCCGTCGTAGGACTCGGCAACGACCTCGTCGTAGTTGTCCTGGAAGGGGAAGACCTCGCGGGCGTTCATGACGACGGCCTCGGGGTCGACCGGCTTGATCAGCGTGTCGACGATCTGCTGACGCGGCACGCAGTACGCGAAGGCCTCGCGCAGCGCCTGGCCACCCTCGGCGTCGGAGAAGACGCCGTTGTTGAAGTTGAAGTCGAGGTGCTCCCAGGTGAGCTCGGCGCCCGTCTGGATCTCGACGGCGTCGCCGAGGCCCTCGAGCTGCGGCAGGGTGTCGACGGTGGCCTGCGGCTCGATGATGTTGAGGTCACCGTTCTGCAGCGCCTGGTTGTGGCCCGAGGCGTCCAGGAACCGGAAGGTGATCTTGTCGGTCGCCGCCGGGGTGCCCCAGTAGTTGGGGTTGGCCTCGAGGGTGATGGACTGGCCGGGGGTCCAGCCGCCCTCCATGAACTGGTAGCGGCCACCGGACGGGGCGACCTCCGGCGAGGGGACCTCACCGGGGCTGGAGAGCCAGCCCTCGTTCCAGAAGGTCGCGGCCTCGGTCAGGGTCTCGACGTCCTGGTCGATGATCGCCTGGACGAGCTCCTCCTCGGTGATGCCGATCTGCTCCGCGACGACGTGCGCGGGCAGCAGGTAGGAGCCGGTGACGAGACGCCAGTCCGGGTACTGCTCGGCGTACTCGACCGTGAAGGTCTTGGCGTCGAAGCTGTCGGCCTGCGGACCGGTCGGGACGTTGACCTGGGTGTAGTCGACGCCAGAGACGTGGTTGAACACAGGGGCGGCCGGGTCCGGGGAGAGCCACGCGGGGTTCTGCGAGACCCACTCGAAGAGGAAGTCCGCGTAGTCGATCGCGTTGCCATCGGACCACACGGCGTCGTCGGCGACGGTGTACTCGATGGTGAGGGGCTCCTCGGAGGTGACCTCGACCGAGCCGAACTCCTCGTTCTCGTGGATCGTCCCGTCGGTACCGAAGTAGAAGAAGCCCTCCGGACGGACGCGGTCCATGATCACGTTGTTGTACGTGCTGTAGGTGTCCGCGGTGAGGGAGTTGTACCCGGTGAACTCGTCCTGGCCGGTCGAGTAGAAGATGTCCCCCTCGACAGTCTGGATGTCGCCGAGGTCCGCCTTGGCCGTGCCCTCGGCGCCGGTGTCGCCGCCGGTGGAGTCCTCGGTAGCGGTGTCGTCGCCCGTGTTGCCCGTGTCGCTGTCGTCACTGGGGCTGGTGCACGCCGCGAGGACGAGCGAGCCTGCCGCCAGGACAGCGGCCGCTTGGGCCGTACGCCTGATCTTCAATGTTCCTCCTGGATGGTGGGACGTGCCCGTGTGCGGCGACCGGGGATACCGGTCGGTGGCCACGGGGCACGCCGAGGTGTCGTCACGGTACACACGAGGAGGCGCCATATATGACAGTTGCAACATTCTGGCAACAGTTTCGTTATGGACTTGAGACAGGCTGTGGGCAAGATCTCGCCATGTGGGATGGATGTGAGGTGCGCCACACCTGTAGCCGACTGTGGACCGTGAGCGAACCCCTCAGGCGCGGGAAGGAAGGTGCCCGAAGCGGTGGAGCGTGCGGGAGACAGCCTGCTCCCGCAGCACACCGAGCAGCTCGCGGCGCCCGGTCGCGAGCACCGGTCCGCCGATCACGCAGACCTGTGGCCACAGCTCGGTGACGAGCGCGTCGGCGGCCGGCCCCTCTCCCACCACCCGGACGCGCGCGGTGTCGTGGACGTGCCGGAGGAAGTCGGCGTCGCTCTCGGCGCGGGTGACGTGGCCGGACAGGCGGCGCAGGCCGGGATGGGCGTCCGGGCCGCGGAGCGCGGTGAGCGACGCGCTGGTCACCGGGTCGAGGCTCACGTCGACCGGCACGCCCGCGGCCCGCGCCGCGACCACCACCCGCAGGAGGTCCACGTGCCGGGCACCGGGGACCGTGCGCACGGTGAGCGGAGCGGGCCGGTAGCGCAGGACGTCGGACTCGGCCCGCAGGCCGGTGAGGTCGCGCGGCGCGCCGAGCTCGGCAGCGAGCGCGGCGGCGTCCGAGCCCGCAGCCCGCGCGAGCCAGGCCCGCTCGCGCGGCCCGAGCAGACCGGCGTAGTCGGCGAGCGCCGAGAGCACCGCCGGCCCCGGCTGGGCGGTGTGCGCGGGCAGGCCGTCGGCCGCCCACGTGCCGAGCTGGGCGACGTAGTTCGGCCCGCCCGCCTTGGCGCCGGGGCCGACGACCGAGCCCTTCCAACCACCGAAGGGCTGGCGCTGGACGATCGCGCCGGTGATGTGCCGGTTGACGTAGGCGTTGCCGACGTCGACCCGGTCGAGCCAGCGGTCGATCTCCCGCTCGTCGAGGGAGTGCAGGCCGCCGGTGAGGCCGTAGGCGGTGGCGTTCTGCAGCGCGAGCGCCTCGTCGAGGGTGTCGGCCCGCATGATCCCGAGCACGGGCCCGAAGCACTCGGTGAGGTGGAAGAAGGAGCCGGGCGCGACGCCGTCCTTGAGCCCGGGTGACCACAGCCGGCCGGAGTCGTCGAGCGGGCGGGGCTCCACGAGCCAACGCTCGCCGGGGTCGAGCTCGGTGAGCGCGCGCCGCAGCTTGCCCTCGGGCGGCGTGATGACCGGTCCCATCGTCACCCCGAGGTCCTCGGGCCACCCCACCCGGACCGAGCGGACGGCGTCGACGAGCTGGCGCAGCAGCCGCCGGGAGCGCCCCGCCGAGCCGACGAGGACGACGAGCGAGGCGGCGGAGCACTTCTGGCCGGCGTGGCCGAACGCGCTGACCACGAGGTCGGCGACCGCGAGGTCGTAGTCCGCCGCCGGCGTGATGACGAGGGTGTTCTTGCCCGACGTCTCGGCGAGCACGCGCGGCCCGCCCGGCCTGCCGGCGCGCCAGGAGGAGAACAGGGCGGCGGTCTCCGCGGCGCCGGTGAGGACGACGGCGTCGACGCCGTCGTGGGCGACGAGTGCCCTGCCCGTCTCCCCCTCGTCCGTCCGCACGACCTGGAGGACGTCGCCGGGCACGCCCGCGGCGTGCAGCGCCCGCACGACGGCCTCGGTGCACGGCACCGCGGGCGCCGGCTTGACGACGACGGCGCCGCCCGCGGCGAGCGCGGCGAGCACCCCGCCCGCGGGGATCGCCACCGGGAAGTTCCACGGCGGCGTCACGAGCGTGAGCACGTGGGGCGTGAACCGGGCGCCGTCGGTGTGGAGCGAGGCGCCCGGCGCCAGCTCGAGGGCGCGGTCGGCGTAGTAGCGGGCGAAGTCGACGGCCTCGGAGACCTCCGGGTCGGACTGCTCGACCGTCTTGCCGCCCTCGACGGCCATGAGCGTGACGAGCTCACCGCGCCGGGCCTCGAGCTCGTCGGCGGCGCGGCGCAGGACGGCAGCGCGCTCGGCGGCCGGCAGGCCCGCCCACCCGGGCTGCGCCGCCCGTCCCCGGGCGACGACGGCGTCGACCTCCGCCCGCGTCCCGAGCACGGGTGAGGCGGGCTCGCCGACGGGGGCGGTGACCCGCTCGGCGGCCCAGGCACGGACCTCGGGCAGGGAGGGGTCGGAGTCGGTCGTGCTGGTGAAGCGGTCCCCGGCGGGCGGGCGGTCGGCCGTGCGGCGGCGGGTCGTGGGCACGGCGGTGAGGTCTCGGGCCGAAGCGCGGAAGCGCGCCTCCTGGTCCCCCAGCGAGGCACCGCTCGCGTCCTCCTCGGCGGCGAAGAGCGCACGGAGGAAGTTCTGCGGCTGCGCGTTCTCCTCCAGGCGGCGCACGAGGTAGGAGACGGCGACGTCGAAGTCCTCGCGCGCGACGACCGGCGTGTAGAGCAGCACGCTGCCCACCGTGGCCCGGACGGCGCGGGCCTGCGCCGGGGCCATGCCCTGGAGCATCTCGACGTCGAGCATGGCGCCCACCCCGCGCCGCTCGGCGAGCAGGTGCGCGAGGGCGACGTCGTAGAGGTTGTGCGAGGCGACGCCGAGCCGCACGGCCCCGGTGTTCTCGGGGCGCAGCACCCGCTCGACGAGTCGGAGGTAGTTGGCGTCGACGTCGGCCTTGGTCGGGTAGGGCGCCTGCGCCCAGCCGTGGAGCTCTGCGTCGACCTTCTCCATCGAGAGGTTCGCGCCCTTGACGAGCCGGACCTTGATGCCGGCGTGACCGGCGGCGGCCCGCTCTGCGGCGAAGGCGAGGAGCCGGTCGAGCGCGGCGACGGAGTCGGGCAGGTACGCCTGCAGGACGATCCCTGCCTCGAGGTCGGCGAGCCCCGGCTCGGACAGGAGGGTGGTGAAGACCTCGAGGGTGAGGTCGAGGTCCCGGTACTCCTCCATGTCGAGGTTGACGAAGGCGTGCGGGGTGCGGGCGGCGGCGGTGCGGTAGATCGGGCGCAGCCGGGCGAGGACGCGCTCGACGGTGCCGCGGGTGTCCCACGTGGAGATCTGCGAGACGAGGGAGGAGACCTTGATCGAGACGTAGTCGACGTCCTCGCGCTCGAGCAGGGCCCGGGTGCGCTCGGCGCGGGAACGGGCCTCGTCCTCCCCGAGCACCGCCTCACCGAGGAGGTTGATGTTGAGCCGGAAGCCCTCCTCCCGGGCGCGTGCGAGGTGGGCGGCCAGCGCGGGGTCGTGGGCGTCGACGACGAGGTGGCCGATGATCCGGCGCAGCCGGCGGCGCGCGAGCGGGATGACGACGGACGGGGCGAGCGGGGCGACGAGCGCCCCGACACCGAGGAGCAGCCGGTCCAGCGGGCCGAGGAACCGGGCGGACCCGGACGGCAGTCGCCCGAGCTCCCTGGCGGCGGCCCGGCGGTCCTCGGGGCGGGCGACCCGGTCGACGAAGCGCACGGCGAGGTCGAGCCCAGCGGGGTCGCTGACGAGCGCGGCGAGCTGGGCGGACCGCGCCCGCTCACGGCGCCGCTGCCCGGCCTCCGTCGCGGCGAGCCACTCCCCGGCGAGGGCGACGGCGTCCTCGACGAGCGCGGCCACGTGCGGCAGGCTGCCGTGCCTCTCGTCGGTGTGGGCAACGGTGGCCATGACGCCTCCTCGGGGGTGTCCCGGTGGTGGGGCTGGTGCGACCAGGTTGCCACGGCCCCCCGACACCGGCGTGACGGAACGGCCCGATCGACGTCGGGCGGCTCAGCCCAGGCCGACGAGGAAGGAGACGAGCGCGGCGAGGACGACGGTGTTGAAGGTCCAGCCGACGAGCATGTGGCCCGAGAGGGTCCGCCGCATGCGCGCGGTCGTCGCCTGGACGTCCGCCGGCCCGAACGCGGCCTGGACGCCGAGCGCGAGGTAGAGGTAGTCGGAGAAGTGGCGTTCGGCCTCCTCCCCCGGGAAGCGCAGCCCTCCGGCGACGGTGTCGAGCCGGGCCACGTGGACGGCGTAGGCGACGAGGCTGCCCGCCCAGGCGAGGATGATCATGACGATGCTCGTGACGACGAGCATCCCCGAGCCGCGCATCGCGTCGGAGACGATGAGCCACACGGCGACGACGAGCGAGCCGAGCGCGAGCCCGACCGGCCACGAGGGACCGTCACCGCCCACACCGTTGTCCCGCCACCCCAGCAGCCACCGCTGCCAGCGCGGCCGCGCGAGCTGGCGCCGGCGGGCCTCACCCAGCGCGTGCACGAGCGCCGGCCCGCTCAGGCCGCCGAAGGCGAGCAGCGTGAGCGCCGGGTAGACGAGGAGCAGCAGGGAGTACAGGACGAGCACGAGCGCGAGGGCCCGGTCGCCCTCGGGCACGTCGAGCACCGGGAGGAGGGTGAGGAGCAGGGCGGCGACGACGAGGACCGGCGCCACGAGCCAGCCGCGCGTGAGGTCGTCGGCGAGCCAGCGGGTGCGGCGGGGCAGGTCGAGCGTCCTGTGGGCCACGGCGTCCTCTCCTCCGGGGCGCCGACGGCACCCGCCGCGCCCGAATCTAGGGCGTCGGGCGTGCCCGGCCCAAAGCCGCCCCGGGTCCTGCGCTGCGCAGGTGCAGGCGGCAGCGGGCCTCGTAGCTCTCCGTGCCCCCTACGTGCTCGGTGGCCGGGACGGTGGCGTCGGCCACCTGGCCGAGGAGCGTGCGGACGTGGAAGGGCGCGTCGCGGCCGCACACCGCGCACACGGCGGTGAGCTTGACGACGTCGTCGGCGATGGCCATGAGCGAGGGCAGCGGCTCGAAGGGACGCCCGTCGAACGTCACGCACAGCCCGGCGACGACGACGGTCGTGCCGGTGAGCACGATCTCCTCGACGACCGGCACGAGGTCCGGTCCGAAGAACTGCGCCTCGTCGACGGCGAGGAGGTCCGTCTCGCGGCCGAGGTCGGCGAGGCAGTGGACGTCGGTCACCGAGTGCGAGGGGATGCTCAGGCCGGCGTGGGAGGCCACCTGCCCGGCACCGTGCCGCTCGTCCCACGCGTGGTTGACGACCTCGACGGCGAGGCCCGCGAGCCGCGCGCGGCGCACCCGGCGCAGCAGCTCCTCCGACTTCCCGGCGAACATCGGCCCGCACACCACCTGCAGCCGCCCCGGGCCGTCACCGCGCATGGTGCCCACCCTAGTGAGCGCCGTCGCCCGCGTCAGGACCCGGCGAGGCTCGCGCGGCGCTGCGCGATGTGCTCCCGCTCCACGCCGTCGGGGCAGGCCGCGAGGGCGTCGTCGTACGCGGCCGCCGCGAGCGCGAGCCGCCCGTCGCGGCGGAGCAGCTCCGCGCGCACGAGGGCGACCCGGTGGTGGCCGGGCAGCTGGTCGGCGGCGGCTCTCAGCACGGCGAGCCCGGCCATCGCACCGGCCACCTCCCCGACGGCGACCGCCCGGTTGAGCCGGACCACCGGTGAGCCGGTGAGCGCCTCCAGCCGAGCGTACGTGCGGGCGATCGCTGCCCAGTCGGTGTCCGCGTGGCCCGCCGCGGTGTCGTGGAAGGCGGCCACGAGCGCCTGGAGCCGTAGCTCCTCCGCCAGCCCGGCAGTCGGCGTGAGCGCGGTGAGTCGCCGCAGGCCGGCGGCGATCTCCTCCCGCCGCCAGCGGCTGCGGTCCTGGTCGGCGAGGCGCACCGGGCGGCCGTCGGACGCGACGCGCGCGTCCCGGCGGGCGTGCTGGAGCGTGAGCAGGGCCGCGAGCGCCTCGAGCACGGGCTGCCCGGGAAGCAGCTCGGCGGCCAGCTCGGCAAGGCGCACCGCCTCCCCTGCCTCGGTGACGCGGAGGACGTCCTCTCCCCCGGCCGGGGCGTACGCGGCGGTGAAGGCGAGGTAGACCGCACGAGCGACGTCGTCGAGCCGGTCGGGCCACTCGGCCGGGTCCGGCACGGCGAACGGGATGCCCGCCGTCGTGAGCCGGCGCTTGGCCCGGGTGAGCCGGGCCGCCATCGTCGCCTGGGGGACGAGGAAGAGGCGCGCGATGTCGGCGGTCGGCACACCGAGGACGAACCGGAGCGCGAGCGCCGGGCGGACCTCCTCGGCGAGCGCGGGGTGGGTCGCCATGAAGAGGAGTGCCAGGCGGTCGTCGGTGTCCACGCCGGGCGGGTCCGTCCCTTCCGCCGGTGACGCGACGTCGTCGTCCACGAGGAGGTGGGCCTTCGCGCGTGCGGTGCCCTCGCGGCGCAGGGCGTCGACCACCCGGCGGTGGGCGACGGTGCGCACCCAGCCGACGGGGTTGTCCGGGACGCCCTCGGCGGGCCAGCGGGAGGCCGCCTCGGCGAAGGCGTCGGCGAGCGCGTCCTCGACGAGGTCCGGGCGCCCGAACCGGTGGACGAGGTGCCCGAGGAGGCGGCCCCAGTGGGTCCGCCAGACCTCGTCGAGGACGGCGCGCGGCACGGTCAGTACGGGTCGACGACCGGCGAGAGCTGGATGTCGTACGGAGGCAGCTCGGTGAGCAGCTCGACGAGCACGTCGAGGTCGGGCACCTCGACGAGATAGAAGCCGCCGAGCCCCTCGACGGCCTCGGCGTAGGGCCCTTCGGTGAGCGTGACCTTCCCCGAGCGGGTCCTCATCACGGTGCTGGCCGGCCCCTCGGCCAGCGCCTCACCGGCGAGGATCTCGACGCCGTCCCGCGCCTTGCAGGCGTCGTCGAACGCCGCGAACCGCTGCATCGCCGCGGCCTGCTCCTCCGGGGTCAGCGTGCTCCACGGGGGCAGGTCGCCGTCGCCGATCAACAAGACCAGGTACTTCATCGTCGTTCCTCTCGTCGGGACGGCGGAGGTGCCGTCACCATGATGTCGCGCGAGGCGCCGCCGAATCGACAGACCGCGCACCGGGGTTATGTTCGATGGCGTGAGCACCTCCACCGACACCACCGTCCGTTCCCTCCTCGACCTGCGGACGTGGGTGGCCTTCGACGTCGACGACGCCGGGCGGGTCCTCGCCGGGCACGACGAGCTCGGCACGCTCCAGCTCGTCGAGATCGAGCCGGACGGGGCGCGCACGCCCCTCACCGCGCTGGCGGGGCGCTGCTCGGGCCGGTACGTGCCGGGCCGCCGGCAGGTGGTCGTCCAGCACGACACCGACGGTGACGAGCTCATGCAGCTGTCCCTCCTCGACCTCACCGTGCCGCCCGCCGAGCCGGTGACGCTCGCGGGCCTCGTCCCGCTCGTGCGCGACGAGCGGTTCATGCACGTCCTGCAGGACGTCACGGCCGACTCGGTCGTCTTCCACACCAACCGGCGCAACGGCGTCGACATGGACGTCGTCGTCCGCGACCTCGCCACCGGCTCCGAGCGCGTGGTGCACGACGGCGGGGGCTACGTCGCCGCGGCCGCCGTCTCCCACGACCACGGCTCGGTCGCCGTGACGGGGCTCAGCCTGCGGCCCGCCTCCACGCTCGTGCGGGTCTCCGGCCCGCGCGCCGTCGGGGACGGGACGGTCACCGACCCGGACGAGCACGCCCGTCACTCCCAGGTGGCGTGGGCGCCCGGGGACGAGGCGCTGCTCGTCGAGTCCAACCACGAGCGCGAGTTCACCGGGATCGCCCGGGTCTCCCTCGACGGGCGCGAGTGGACCTGGCTCGTCACCGACGAGGCGCACGACCTGCGGCTGTGGGCCTCGCCCTCGGGCCGCGCGATGGTCGTCGGCACCGTGCGTGACGGCGCGGTGGCCCTGGCCGTTCACGAGGGCGACGGCGCCCTGCGCTGCACCGTCGAGGTGCCCGGTGAAGGGGTGCCCGACGTCGTGTGGGCGGCCGACGAGCAGCGGCTCGTCCTCACCCTGTCCACGCCCACGGACCCGTCTAGCCTGCACCTCGTCGACGCGACGACGGGTGCGTCGACACCGCTCGCGGCCGTCGAGGTGCCAGCCGACGTGCGCGCCTCGCTCGCCGCCCCGACCGTCCACCGCGTGCCCACGCCCGACGGCGAGGAGGTGCCGCTGTTCCGGTACTCCCCCGCTGGTGACGACCCCGCGCTCGCGGGGGCGTCGGTGCTGCTCGTCCACGGCGGGCCGGAGTCGGCGTCGATGCGGAGCTTCAGCCCGGTGGTCCAGGTGCTGTGCGCGACCGGCCTCACGGTGCTCGTGCCGAACGTCCGCGGCTCGACCACCTACGGCAAGCGCTGGTACTCCCTGGACGACGTCCGCCTGCGGCTCGACTCGGTGGCCGACCTCGCCGCCATCCACGACTGGCTGCCGAGCCAGGGCCTGGACCCGGCACGCAGCGCGCTGTGGGGCGGCTCCTACGGCGGGTACATGGTGCTCGCGGGCGTGTCGATGCAGCCGGAGCGGTGGGCAGCTGGCGTCGACATCGTCGGCATGAGCTCGCTCGTCACCTTCCTGGAGAACACCTCGCCCTACCGGGTGGCTTACCGCGAGCGGGAGTACGGCAGCCTCGCCGAGGACCGCGACTTCCTCCTCGAAGCCTCCCCGATCACCTACCTCGACGACATCGTCGCGCCGCTGTTCGTCATCCACGGCGCCAACGACCCGCGCGTGCCGCTGAGCGAGGCCGAGCAGATCCGCGATGCGCTCGCCGGGCGCGGCATCGACTGCGCGCTGCGGGTCTACCACGACGAGGGCCACGGCCTGGCGAAGCGGGAGAACCGGCAGGACGCCTACCCGGCGGCGATCGGGTTCCTCCGGAGGCACCTGGCGCGCTGAGCACGCCGGCCCACTCGCTCAGTCGGCCCGCTCGCTTAGGTGTGGACTTCTGGACCTCAGAGGTCCAACAGTCCACACACAACCGGAAGACGGCGTACCAGCGCACGTCCGGACTGCAGCCCCGGCCCGCCCGCGGCCCGGCCGCGTCCTCGGCCACTCGCCGCGCCGGAGTGGGCACCCGTCGCTAGCGTGAGGCGATGGGCCCAGCCACCCGCGCCGTCGACGGCCTCATCCGCCTCTACCAGCGCCGCCTCTCCCCCCGGAAGGGGTGGACGTGCGCGCACCTCGTCGCCCACGGCGGGCAGTCGTGCTCGGCCGCGGTGCGCGACGTCGTCGTGCGCCGGGGCGTGGCCCGCAGCGTCGTGCCGACCGTGGCCCGCTTCGTCGCCTGCTACCAGGCCGCGACGATGCTCGCCGCCACCGACGTCCAGGGCGTGTGCTGCTGCGGCCCGATCCCCATCCCGTTCCGCTTCCGGCGCTGAGCCGCCTCAGCGCCGCCCGGCGAGCAGCCCGGCGCGCAGCCGGTCGAGCCCGTAGGCGAACGCCTCGTCGACGTCCCCGCCGAGCCGGAAGGCGCCGGCGAGCTCCATGTGGAGGAAGCCGGTGGCCCACGCGGTGAAGAGCCGGGCGGCCACGAGGGCGTCCTCCTCCCCCACGAGGTCCGCCGCCGCGCGCAGCACCGGCTCGGCCGAGCGCCGCAGCGCCTCCTGCTCGGCGTAGGGCGTGAAGACGAGCCGGAACGCCTCGGGACGCTCGTGGGCGAAGGCGCGGTAGGTGCGGGCGATCGCCGTGAGGTCCTCGGCGCCGTCGAGACGCCGTCCCAGCTCCTCGACGGTCGCGGCGACGACGGCGGCGAGCAGCGCCTCCCGGTCGGCGAACCGCTTGTAGAGCGACGGGGCCCGCACGCCCACGCGGCCCGCCACGGCCTGCATGGTGAGGCCGCCCGGCCCGGCGTCCTCGAGGATCTCCCGCGCGGCTGCGACGACCTCCTCGTTCGTGGTCCGGTTGGGCGAGGGCATCGGAATACTCCTTGGCTATTGACGTTAGCCATGATGGCTAACTACCGTAGCCATCATATGGGAAGGACCCTGCCGTGAAGCTCGCTCCGCACCTCCACCGACTCGGCAACGACGTCGTCGCCTCCTACCTCCTCGACCTCCCGGAGGGGATCACGCTCCTCGACGCCGGGCTCCCGGGCCACTGGGACGACCTCCTGCGCGAGCTCGAGGCCATCGGCCGCCCGATCTCGGACGTGCGCGGGCTCGTCCTCACCCACGGGGACAGCGACCACATCGGCTTCGCCGAGCGCCTCCGCGCCGAGGTCGGCGTGCCCGTGTACGTCCACACCGCCGACGCCCACCGCGCGCGCACCGGTGAGAAGCCGAAGACCCCGATGGGGCCGGCACGACTCGGGCCCATGCTCGGCTTCCTCGCCTACGGTCTGCGCAAGCGCGCGCTGCGCACCCGTCACGTCGCCGAGGTCGTCGAGGTCAGCGACGGTGACGTCCTCGACCTGCCCGGCAGCCCCGTCGTCGTCGGCATGCCCGGCCACTCCCCGGGGAGCGTCGCCGTCCACGTCCCGGCGGTGGACGCCGTCTTCGTCGGTGACGCGCTCACCACCCGCCACGTCCTCACCGGACGCGTCGGGCCGCAGCCCGCGCCGTTCACCGACGACCCGGACGAGGCGCTGGCCTCGCTCGACCGGCTGGCCGGGCTCGCGGCGTCGTGGGTGCTGCCCGGTCACGGGGCACCGTGGAACGGCTCGCCGGCCGGGCTCGCAGCGGCGGTGCGTGCCGCCTGACCGCGATTCAGGCCGGGGCGGGGCTCGGGAGCCGCAGCCGCGCGGACACCCGCTCGGTGACCCGCTCCAGCGGGAGGAAGGCGAACCAGCAGACCACCGTGGGCAGGAAGTGGATGCCCATCGCGATGAAGGTGGCGAGGTGGAAGGCGAGGAAGCAGCCGATGGCGAGGTAGAGCCAGCGCCCGCGCATGAAGAGGACCACCGGGGAGCAGATCTCCAGGACGAGCGAGCCCCACTGCGCCGCGCGCAGCAGCATCGGGTACTCCAGCGCCCACTGGACCAGGTGGGAGCCGCGGCGCACGATCGCCCAGGTCAGCACCGACCCGTTGGCCCAGGTGACGAGGCTGCCCGCGCGGGACCACTTGGCGAACACCGACCCGAAGTAGGTGAGCACGGTCGCGAGCTGGACGCAGCGCAGCGCCCAGCCGGCCGCCTGGGACAGGGTCTGGTCGCGGTAGTGGGCCACGCCGACCGTGGGCAGGACGAGCGTGGTGACCATGAGCGCCATGTGGTCGTGCTGGACGTAGGAGAAGCCCTGGGAGTTCAGCGCCCAGACCCAGAAGGTCAGCGCCACGCCCCAGCCGGCGACCCGCTGCGCGCGCCCGGCGATCGCGAGCACGCACAGGAGGAGGATCGCTGCGAGCAGCGCGTAGGACACGGCGGTGCTCAGCGGCGGGAGGTGCACGAGCCGGGCCAGCAGGGTGGGCTGGTAGAACTCGGGCACGTAGGAGTGCGGGATGACGTCGTCGAAGGTGAACAGGACGTCCCAGATGACGAAGGCGTAGACGAGCGCGCGGAACGCGGCCACGCGGGCGAGCGGGACGGGGCGGGTGAGCCAGCCGGCGACGGCGCGCACCTCAGTCCTCCCCCGCGGTCGAGTCCCAGCGCAGCAGCTCGACCTGCTCCGGCTCCCCGACGACGTACCCGCCGGCCAGCTGCTGGATCGAGCGCATGAGGTAGAGCGTCTCGATCGGCTCGCGCCCGGGCTGCAGCGCCGCGTAGGCGTCGACGAGGGACTGCATGAGCTCGGGACGGTCGAGGATCCGCTGGAGCTGGCCCTCGACCTCCGCCCGCGCCACCCCGATGGTCTGCTCGTTCATCGCGATCCGCCGCCCCTGCTCACCGGCGGTGTCGGCGAGCAGGTAGGTCGAGCGGACCGTGCCGTCGAGGTCCCGCGCCGTCGCGAACTGCGAGAGCGTGCCGAGCGGGAAGAGGTCGTTGGTGTCGGCGACCTGCCCGTAGGCGAGCACCCCGAGGGCCGCGACCGTCCCGACCATGCGCGCCGCCAGCCCTGCCGCGGACAGCCGGCGGACGGCGGGCCGCTCCGGTGGACGCTGCTCTCCGGGCGGCTCCATCCGGGCAGCGTAACCGCGCTGACCTGCGGCGTCAGCGGAACGGGCAGGTGCGCCCGCCCTACAGCTCGGTGACCTGGCCCGCCTCGACGTGCCACCGCCGGTCGGTGCGTACGGTGGCGAGCATCCGCCGGTCGTGGGTCACCAGCAGCAGCGTTCCGTCGTAGGACTCGAGCGCCTGCTCGAGCTGCTCGATGGCCGCGAGATCGAGGTGGTTCGTCGGCTCGTCGAGCACGAGCAGGTTGACGCCACGAGCCTGCAGCAGCGCCAGCCCGGCCCGCGTGCGCTCCCCGGCAGACAGCTCGTCGACGGGGCGGTTGACGTGGTCGGCCTTGAGCCCGAACTTCGCCAGGAGCGTGCGTACCTCCCCGGACGCCATGTCCGGGACGAGCGCCTCGAAGGCCGGCGCGAGGAGCTGGGACCCGGCGAGCACCGCGCGCGCCTGGTCGATCTCACCGATGTGGACGCCGGCCCCCAGGCTCGCGGTCCCCTCGTCCGGCAGCTGGTGGCCGAGCAGCGCTCGGAGCAGCGTCGACTTGCCGGCGCCGTTCGGTCCGGTGATGCCGATCCGCTCCCCCGCGTTCACCTGCAACGACACCGGGCCGAGCGTGAAGGAGCCCTGCCGGAAGACTGCCTGGCTGAGCGTCGAGACGACCGACCCGGAGCGCGGCGCCGACCCGATGGTGAACCGGAGCTGCCACTCCTTGCGAGGCTCCTCGACCTCCTCGAGCCGAGCGATGCGGCTCTCCATCTGCCGGACCTTCTGCGCCTGCTTCTCGCTCGACTCGCTCGAGGCCTTGCGCCTGATCTTGTCGTTGTCCGGCGCCTTCCTCATCGCGTTGCGCACGCCCTGGCTCGACCACTCCCGCTGGGTCCTGGCCCGCGAGACGAGGTCGGCCTTCTTGTCGGCGAACTCCTCGTACTTCTCCCGCTGGTGGCGGCGGACGGTCTCCCGCTCCTCCAGGTACGCGTCGTAGCCACCACCGAACACCCGGTTCGTGCCCTGGGCCAGGTCGAGCTCCAGCACCCGCGTCACGCAGCGCGCGAGGAACTCACGGTCGTGGCTGATGACCACCACCCCGCCACGGAGTCCGCGTACGACGGCCTCGAGGCGTTCGAGACCGTCGAGGTCGAGGTCGTTGGTCGGCTCGTCCAGCAGCACGATGTCGAACCGGGACAGGAGCAGCGCCGCCAGCCCGACCCGCGCGGCCTGTCCGCCGGACAGTGAGGTCATCAGCGCCTGCTCGGGGGGAGCCCCGCCGAGGTCCAGGCCCAGGTCGGCGAGCACGTCCGGGATGCGCTCGTCGAGGTCGGCGGCACCGCAGGCCAGCCAGCGGTCCAGCGCCGAGGAGTACGCATCGGCCGGGTCGACCCCGCTGCCCTCGAGGAGCGACGGGTCACCGAGCGCCGCCGCCGCGGCCTCCAGGTCCCTGGTCGCCTCGGCGCACCCCGTGCGGCGGGCGATGTACTCGGCCACGGTCTCCCCGACGACGCGCTCGTGCTCCTGGGGCAGCCAGCCGACGAAGGCGTCCGGCGGCGACAGCGTGACGGCCCCCGCCTGCGGCTGGTCCCTGCCGGCGAGCAGCCTGAGCAACGTGGACTTCCCCGCGCCGTTGGCGCCGACCACCCCGAGGACGTCTCCCGGGGCGATGGTCAGGTCGAGCGAGTCGAACAGGGTGCGATGGCCGTACCCGCCGGCCAGGCCGTGGGTCACGAGGGTCGCTGTCACAGGTCAATCCTCGCACCGGGCAGGCACTCGACCGACCGCGCGCTTCCCTGCGACGTTCCCGTCCCGTGACCTCGGCCTCGCTGTGGCCGGCGGCTCGCGATGGCGCCGCCCGGCGGGTCCTCAGGGCCGCCCGAGCTCCTCGGCGAGCATGACGATGATGCCGCTCGGGCCGCGCACGTAGGTGAGCCGGTAGGCGTCCTCGTACCGCGCCACGCCGCGCAGCGGGTGGCAGCCGTGCCGGGCTGCCACCTCGAGGGCGGCGTCGAGGTGATCGACGGCGAGGGCGACCCGGTGCATGCCGATCTCGTTCGGACGGGTCGGCTCGGTCTCGATGGCCGGCGGGTGGAGGTACTCGAGGAGCTCGAGGCGTCCGTGGCCGTCGGGCGTCTGGAGCATGGCGAGGCGCACGTGGTTGCCGTCGAGCCCGACGGCGGTGTCGGCCCACTCCCCGCTCACCGTGTCCCGGCCCAGGACGGTGAGGCCGAGATCGGTGAAGAACGCGACCGCGGCCTCGAGGTCGCGCACCGCGATCGCGACGTTGTCCAGCCTCGTGGCCATGGCGGGACGCTAGTGAGGGCGCGCCAGGACGGGCAACGGGATATCCCGTCGTCCTCAGGCGGTGAGGAGCCCGACGGTGAGGGCGATGACGCCGAGGAGCGGCACGACGCCCTGCTTGAGCGCGGCGCTGGCCTTGTCCGGGCTCGACAGGAGGAGCACGAGCGCGGCGGCGACCATCGACCCGGCGCCGGTGAACACGAGTGTCGCCCCGACGTCCTCGTACCCGGCGGCGTAGAGCCCTGTCCCGAGGAACACCGCGAGGGCGAGGAAGAGGTTGTAGAAGCCCTGGTTGAACGCGAGCTCGCGGGTCGCCTCCGCCTTCAGCGCCGAGCCGGTGCCGAAGATCCGGCGCGCCCGCTCGCCCGTCCACGCGAAGGACTCGAGGTAGAAGATGAAGACGTGCACCAGCGCGGCGAGGCACGCGAGGACGAGTCCGACGACGACCATGGGGCCTCCTCACTCACGAACGCGTGGAGACGATCCGTGGCACCACGAGACGTGCGTCCAGGATGCGCCGCGGGATGTGCCCCCGCAAGGGAGGGAGAGGCCTGCACCTGTCGAACGGCGCCTCAGGTCCGAGCACTACCGGCGTGCCCGACGTACCGGTGCCGCTCGCGCCAGGCGCGCTCCCACTTCCGGGTGAGAGCCGGGTAGACGATCAGGTACCGGAACGGCTTGATCGCCTTCATGTACATCCGCCCGAACCGGCCGTTGGGCTTGACCAGCGCGGCCATGCGCAGCTCGTAGCCACCGCGCTCGGACGGGACCCAACCCAGGTGCGTGAGGTCATGGACCGTCTTGTTCGCCAGCTCGATCACGCACTCGTCGGCGAGCTCGTACACGAGGGTGAACGGGGTGTGGGGCACCGCCTCCCCGGCGGCATCCTGCCGCAGGTCCGCCGGCAGTCGGTCCAGCAGCGAGTCGACGCGTCCGGAGAGACCGGCACCAGGCGTGTCCCAGCCCAGCAGCCCGCCGAGCTTCCAGCGCACCGCGAACAGGAGGCGCACCAGCGGCGGGTTCTCGTTCAGGCCGCCCGCCGCACGGAGCGCGGCCAGCATGACGGGGAAGTCGTCGGGGCCGGCTCCCGGCGTGCGATAGACCCACACGTCCTCCACCTCGAAGTCCGGCGCGATCTCGTGGATCCGCCAGGCCCGATCGGTGTGCTCCGCCTCGGGCAGCCGGTTCGACCACCACCGGTCCCGCAAGTTCCGCGCCAGCGACCGGCCCGCACCGCCTGCCGCGCGCCGCCCCTCGGGAGCGGGGACGAGATCGGTCGGGGACTCCGCCTGCCGAGGCGCGGCACCCTCGGCCCAACGCCGCTCGATGCCCCGCAGCAGCGCGGGGTACACCACGCGGTAGCGCAGCGGCCTGATGGCCGCCATGTAAAGGCGACCGAGCCGGCCGTTGGGGCGGACGAGGACGGCCATCTGGCCGCGATGGGCGCCTTTGCCGTCAGGGACCCAGCCGAGGTGC
The DNA here is from genome assembly GCF_006151955.1 of Georgenia sp. 311. Lineage (NCBI taxonomy): Bacteria > Bacillati > Actinomycetota > Actinomycetes > Allobogoriellales > Allobogoriellaceae > Georgenia > Georgenia sp. 311. The sequence goes on from NZ_VDFS01000037.1 coordinate 68,512, forward strand.
ATGACGGCATGGACGGTCGCGTTGGCGATCTCGGCGGCCCACTCCTCGCGGGTCTCGTACAGGGTGAGGAAGGCGACCCCGGGCAGGTCGCGGCCTAAGGCGACCCGCGGGACGTCGTCGGGGAGGCGGTCGCGCAGCGAGGCCACGCGACTCTCGAGGCCATCGTCCGGCCCGTCCCAGCCGAGGGCGCGACCGATGACCCAGCGCGCCTTCCACAGTCCGCGGACGAGGAGCGGCGCACTCTCGGGGAAGTCGTCCGTGGCGAACGTCGCGACCAGGCGCGGGAGCTCGTCGGCACCCCCGTGCACGTCGATCGACCACACGTCCTCGAGCCGGAAGTCCGGCGCGACCTTGTGGATGATCCAGGGCTGGTCGGCATGCGCCTCCGGTGGAAGTCGCCGCCCGGCGGAACCGCCGGGCCTTTCGCGATGCGCCAGGATCCCCGTCATCTCTGCCCCCAATCGCGGGTGCGGAGGTGTCACCACACCTTCCGCGTACCAAATGGTACAGCAGTGGCTGCGAGGGGACCAGGGGGCGGCCAGGGCGCAGGGTGACGCCGACGACCGAGCCGTCGGCAGGCCGTGAGGGGCCGGGTCCTAAGGACCCGACCCCTCACTCACCCACCCGCGCCACGGACTCAGTCCGCAGCGAGCTCCACGCCGGCCTCCTCGGCCAGCACTCGGATCAGCGCCGAGGCGTTGAGATCACCGAGACCGGCCGCCAGGGCAGCGTCCAGCGTCTGCGCCGCGACCGTCACCCCGGGGACCTTCGCGCCGACCTGCCGTGCCAGCTCCTCGATGAGACCGACGTCCTTGCGCATGAGGTGCAGCGCGAACGCCGGCGTGTAGTCGCCGGCCAGGACAGCCGCTCCCACGCCGTCGTAGATGGGCGTCCGGAAGTCCGCCACCGCAACGACCTCCAGCACCCTGCGCAGGTCCAGTCCGGCAGCCCGCGCGAGCGTGAGCCCTTCCCCCAGGGACTGCAGCTGTGCCGCGACGAGGAGGTTGCCCACCAACTTCATGCGTGCGCCGGCACCGCCCGGTCCCATGTGGTGCACCGATGCGCTGACGGCCTCCAGCACCGGCCGCACCCGGGTGAGGGTCTCGGCGTCGCCACCGACCACCACCCACAACCCGCCGACGGCCGCCTCGCCCTTCGAGCCGAACACCGGCGCGTCGAGCATCTCAATGCCGCGCTCGGCGAACGCGGCGTGCTCTGCCTCGCTGAGGGCGACACTGATCGTGGACATGTCCACCACGACCGTGGGTGCCGCGACGTGGGCGAGCACGCCGTCCTCCCCCAGGACGACGGCGCGGACCGCGGCGTCGTCGGACAGGCAGACGAGGACCGCGTCCTGACCACGGACGGCGTCAGCGATCGTCGGCGCCACATGCGTGCCGCCGACCTCGACCACACCGGCAGTGCGGTTCCAGACCGTGACGGTGTGCCCAGCGGCGACCAGGTTGGCCGCGATGCCACGGCCAATCGTCCCCAGGCCGAGGACGGCGACGGTGTTCATCGCGCGGTGATGGCGGCGGCCCGCTGCCAGGACTGCAGGAACCGCAGCATCGCCGTGGCGCCCGGGTCCTGCAGACCGATGCTCCGCTCCTGCAGCCAGGACGCCCGACCGCGACGGGACTGCAGGTCACGGGTCTCGACGACGGCCTTGTCCGCCGCCGCGATGGCCGCCGCGAGCCCGGTGGCGCCGTCCGGCGCCCCGGCGAGGGCGTCGGCGGCGGGCACGATCGCGTCGAGGATCGTCTTGTCCCCCAGCTGCGTCTTGCCGCGCTGGGCGATGTTGTCCCCGGCCGCCCTGACGAACGTCGCGGCTGCCGCGACGTCGACGTCCTCGACGTCGGCCCACGCCTTGGACCCCGCCAGCAGTCCACCGGCCACGAGCGCGGCCATGGTGGAGGGGTTGGCGTTGGCGAACGCCTTGGCGGTGGCGCGCGCGATCTCTGCCGGCGTCGCACCGTCCGGGATCTCGCCGAGCGCCTCGATGACGGCGTTGGCGCCGAGGGAGATGGTGATCCCGAGGTCACCGTCACCGAGCGCCTGGTCGAGGTCACGCAGCTCGTCGGCGTAGGTGACCAGCTCGGTCAGGCTGCGCTGGATCGTGCTGATGAGTTCGCTGGAGTGCATGGGTCAGACCTCCTGGAAGAACGGGGACGCCGCAGGCGCGTCGAGAAGGGCGAGGCGGGCGTCGTCGAGCTTCAGCAGCGAGATGGACGCCCCGGCCATCTCCATGCTCGTGGCGTACTCCCCGACGTAGCGTCGGGCGATGGTCACGCCACGGTCCGCGAGCATCGTGTGGACGTGGCGGTACATGACGTAGAGCTCCTCGAGCGGGGTCGCGCCCATGCCGTTGACGAGCACGGCCACCCGGTCACCCGTGGAGAGCTCGAGGTCCTCGACGAGGGCGGTGACGAGGCGCTCGGTGATCTCGTCGGCGGTCTCGAGCGGACCGCGGTGGACGCCGGGCTCGCCGTGGATGCCGATGCCGACCTCCATCTCCCCCTCGGGCACCTCGAAGCTCGGCTCGCCGGTGGTGGGCAGGATGGTCGGGGACAGCCCGATGCCCATGGTCGCGGTGTGCTCCACGACGTCCTCGGCGACGGCGGCGACCTCGTCGAGGCTGTCACCGCGCTCCGCTGCGGCGCCGGCCGCCTTGTAGGCGAAGAAGATGCCCGCCACGCCGCGGCGGTCGTGCTTGCGCTCCTTCGGCTGGCTGGCGACGTCGTCGCGGCCGAGGACCGTGCGAGTCTCGATGTCCTCGAGCTCGGCGAGGTCCGCGGCGAGGTCGAAGTTGAAGACGTCGCCGCCGTAGTTGCCGTACAGGTAGAGGACGCCGCGGCCGCCGTCGACCGCCTTCGTCGCCTCGAAGCACTGCTGGGAGCTGGGCGAGCTGAAGACGTTGCCGATGGCGACGCCCGAGGCGAGGCCCTTGCCGACGTAGCCCTTGAAGAGCGGCAGGTGGCCGGAGCCGCCGCCGGTGACGATGCCGACCTTGCCGGCCACCGGGGCGTCGGCGCGCACGAGGATGCGCAGGTCGTCCCCGGGGGTCTTCACCTGGTCCGGGTGGGCGAGGAGGATGCCCTCGATCATCTCGTCGACGAAGTCCTCGGGCTTGTTGATGATCTTCTTCATGACCGTTCCTTTTCTCATCAGGTAAGTGGTGGGGGCGAGGCGTCCTAGACGCCGGTGGCCACGCTCGGTGAGGCCGCGGCCGGCTTCGCTCTGGGGCGGCGTCGACGCCAGCTGATCTGGTCGATGACCATGACGGCGACGAGGATCAGGCCCTGGGCCATCGCGTACTCGAAGGCCGACAGGCGGATCGCGGTGAACCCGCTCTGGACGATCTGGAGCGTGAGGGTGGCCAGGACGACGCCGAACACGGTCGCGTAGCCGCCGTTGGGGTTGGTCCCTGCGAGGACCGCGATGACGACGACGAGCAGGACGTAGGAAGCTCCGTAGTCGGCCGAGGCGGTGGGGTTGCGCCCGAGGAACAGCATGCCGGCGATGCCGCCGAGCAGGCCGGTGAGGAGGTAGGTCCCCATGAGCACCCGGGTGCTGTTGATGCCCGAGAAGCGGGCCGCGCTCGGGTTGGCGCCCTGCAGGGTGACCTTGAGGCCCAGCGGCGTGCGGCCGACGATGAGCCCGACCCCGAGGGCGACGACGATGAAGATGATGAACAGCGTCGGGACGCCGCCCACGGTCGACTGCCCGATGCCGGTGAGGGCCTCGGGGGCCCCGTACAGCGTCTTGCCGCCGGTCCAGGCCACGGCGATGCCGTTGTAGATCTGCATGGTGCCGAGCGTCGCGAGGATCGGGGTGATGCCGACCCAGGCGACGAGGACGCCGTTGACGAACCCGCCCAGCACGCCAACGGCGAGACCGATGACGAGGATGACCGGGAACATGGACTCCGCCTGCGCGGGGTCGGTCGCCGCGATGGTCGTGTAGAGCGTCGACATCGTGATGGCGGTGAGGTTGGCGATGGACACGAGCGAGAGGTCGATGCCGCCCGACAGCATGGCGAGCATCATCGCCAGCGCGAGCAGGCCCACCTCGGGTGAGGCGAGGGCGATGTTCTGGAGGTTGATCGCGCTGAGGAACACCGTCGGGTTGAGGGCGGTGAAGATCGCGAAGGCCCCGACCACCAGCAGGAGCATCCGCCGGGCGCTGTGGTCCACCTGGACCCGGCCGAGCAGCTCCTTCCACCGCTGGTCGACTGAGCTGTTGAGCCGCCGCGCCGATCCGGATTGCGTGTCGTTCATGCCGTCACCTTCTTGAGGTCGTCGCTGTCGGCCGCAGAGCCCCCGTGGGGGGCGTCGTCGATCGTCCGCACGATCCGGGCGGAGCGTCGGGCGGCGAGCGCCTGGACGCCCACACCGATGACGAGCAGGAGCCCGACGGCGGTGCGCTGCCAGGCGCTGGGGACACCGGCCAGGATCAGGCTGTTGTTGATCACCTGGATGAGGAGGACGCCGATGACCGTGCCGCCCACGGAGCCGCGGCCACCGAAGATCGACGCACCGCCGAGGACGACGGCCGCGATGATGTCGAGCTCGTCGCCCACCAGTTCCTGGGGCGTGCCGCTGCGGCCCATGATCATGTAGGCCATCCCGCCGACGGCGGCCATCATGCCGACCAGCACGTACATCCACACCTGTACCCGAACCACCCGGATGCCGGCCCGGCGGGCCGCCTCGGCGTCGCCGCCGATGGCGTAGATGCTGCGGCCGAACATGGTCCGGCGCAGGATCCAGGCGACCAGCACGATGAGGACCAGCGTCGGCACCACGAGGACGTGGAGGTAGGCGTTGCCGGTCTCGGCGGCCACCCCGACGAGGTTCTTGGTCGAGATCGACGCCATCCCGGTCGGCAGGTCGGCGATGTACCGCGACCCGACGTAGGTGAGGAGGGCGCCGGTGAAGATGCCCCGGGTGCCGAGGGTGACGATCATCGTCGGGAGTCGGAACCTGGCGATGAGGAAGCCGTTGATCGACCCGAGCGCGGCGCCGATGACGATCGCCAGGACGAAGGAGCCGACGAGGCCGAGGTCGAACTCTCCGGAGAGCTGCACCTTGATCGTCGTGTAGGCCGCGAACACCGCGATCGCGGCGAACGACATGTCGATGCCGCCGGAGATGATGACGAGGAGCACGCCGAGCGCGAAGATCATCGGCACGATCGCGCTGCGCAGGATGCCGAACGCCGTCGGGATGGTGAAGAACGTCGGGTTGGCGATCGACATCCCGATGACGAGCACGATGAGGACGAGGGCAAGGATGCCCTCGTTGTTCTGCCCGCGCAGGCGTCGCACCCACACCTGAGTAGCTGTCCTGCCCGCGTTCATGCGGCCACCTTCTTCCGGATGCTGTCGACCTCGACGTCGTCGCCCTCGAGGACGTCGACGATCCGGCCGTGACGGACCACCAGGACGCGGTGGCAGGAGGAGACCAGCTCGGGGACGTCGTCGGAGATGACCATGACGCCCATCCCGTCGGCCGCCTGGTCGCGCAGGATGTCGAGGATCTCGGACTTCGACCCCACGTCCACGCCCACCGTGGGGCCGTTGAGGATGAGCACCTTGGGCTGGCGTGCCAGCCACTTGGCCAGGACGACCCGCTGGGCGTTGCCGCCGGAGAGCGAGCGGACCGGGGCGTCCACGTTCGGCGCCTTCACGCGCAGGCGCGTGAAGAGCGTGTCGATGGTCGTGCGGATCGCCGACCGGTCGAGGGTGCGCCACGGGGTGCGCAGCCGGTCCGCCGAGCTCGCGATCATGTTGTCCGCGATCGAGTGCTCCAGGAAGAGCCCCTGGGTGAGGCGGTCCTCCGGGACATACCCGATGCCCGCGGCGACGGCGTCGTCGATGCTGCGCAGCGCGGTCGGGGTGCCGTCGACGATGACCGAGCCGGACTCGTAGGGGTGGACGCCGAAGAGCGACTCGGCGATCTCGGTGCGTCCCGAGCCGAGCAGCCCGGTGAGCCCGAGGATCTCACCGCGGCGCAGGGTGAAGGAGACGTCGTGGAAGGCGCCCGGCAGGGTGAGTCCCTCGACCTCGAGGACCGCGGGGGCGTCCGGGGCGAGCTCGCTCACCTGGCGGGAGTCGTCCACCTGGAGGCCGGTCATGTGCTCGGTGATGGAGCGCAGGTCCAGCTCGGCGGCCGGCCTGGTGACGACGTGGGCGCCCGAGCGCAGGACCGTGACCCGGTCGGAGATCGCCAGCACCTCGTCGAGCTTGTGCGAGACGAAGATGAAGGCGACCCCGCGGGCCCGCTGGCCCTCGACGATGGCGAACAGCCTGGCCACCTCGCTGTGGGTCAGCGCCGTCGTGGGCTCGTCCATGATGATGACGCGGGCGTCCTGGACGAGCGCCCGGCAGATCGCCGTGAGCTGCTTGTCGGCCACCGAGAGGGTCTCGACGGTGGCGTCCAGGTCGAGCGCGAGGCCCAGGTCGCTGACGATCTGCTCGGCGGCCGGCCGGGTGGCGCGCGCGTTGTAGAGCTTGCGCCGGGCGCCGACGGCCGTGGTGAACATGATGTTCTCGGCGACGGTGAGGTTGGGGAAGAGGGAGAAGTCCTGGTAGATGACCTGGATCCCGCTCTTGATGGCGTCGGTGGTGTCCATCGAGGTGAAGGTCGTGCCGTCCACCACGATCTCGCCCGAGTCGGGCCTCTCCGCCCCGGAGATGATCTTGATGAGGGTGGACTTGCCGCTGCCGTTCTCACCGGCGACGCAGAGCACCTCACCGGGGAGCAGGTCGAGCGACACCCCGCCCAACGCGGTGACGCCACCGAAAGTCTTGACTATGTCGCGCACCTCGAGGACGGGCGCGGGTCTCCCCGCAACTGCCGTAGATGTCATTGCCTGTACCTCTCAACACGGGCGCGGGCGGACACACAGGTCCGCCCGC
>NZ_VDFS01000037.1:75760-101274 GCF_006151955.1 Georgenia sp. 311
GGCGTCGCCGACGAACACGTTGTCGTAGCCGTCCATCCGGCGCAGGCTCGTGTAGCCCTCGATGCCCAGGTCGGTGCCCTCCTCGATCGTGCCGCCCTCGGCGAGGATGCGGGCGATCTCGAGCTGGGCCTCACCGGCGAGGGCCGGGTCCCAGAAGAAGATCTTGTCGATGGAGCCGGTCTCGAGGTACTTCGCCGCGGCCGACGGGATCGAGGTGCCCATGTTGCACACCGTGTCCTCCAGGCCCGCTTCCTCGATGGCGCGGGCGATGCCCGGCACGTCGTTACCGGCGGAGCCCTGGAAGCCCTTGATGTTCGGGTACTTCGCGAGGATCTCCTTGGCCTTCTCGTAGGCCGCGGTCTCGTTGTCGGTGCTCTCGATCGGCGTCTCGACGCGGGTCATGCCGGGGTAGTTCTCGAGCTGGTAGTCGTAGGCCGCCTCGACCCACTCCATGTGGGTCTTCGCGGTGAGGCCACCGACGAACTGGACGTACTCGCCCTCCTCGTCCATGCACGCGGCGAGGTTCTCCATGATGTCGACGCCGTAGTCCGCGTTGTCGAAGGCCTCGATGTCGATGTCGACGTTCTCGATGCCCGTCGCCTCGTGGGCGACGACGATGATGCCCTGTGCCTGCGCCTGCGCGAGGACGGCGGACAGCGCCTCCGGAGAGTTCGGGACGACGGTGATGGCCGTCGGCTTCTGCGCGATCAGGTCCTGCACGATCTGGATCTGCTTCTCCGCGGAGTTGTCGTCGCCGCCCTCGGTGCGTGCGTCGATCCCCGTCCGCTCGGCGTACGCGACGACGCCCTCGTCCATCCGGTCGAACCAGGCGATGCCCTTGACCTTGACGACGGTGACCATGGTCATGTCGGACGCGTCGCCGCTGCCCGCGGAGGTCTCGCCGCCCGAGCCGGCAGCGCCGTCGTTCACCGACCCACACGCGGCCAAGAGCAGGGTGGCCATCCCAGCAGCGGTGACGACGCTGACGGTGCGCTTGTTCCTCATCCGTTCACTCCCTCGTGAGCGCACGGACACCAGCGCCCGCGCGTTTTCCTGTTTTTCGTGCGTCAGGATGCCTGACTTCGCTCACCGTAGGCCTCGATCCTCATCGTGTCCAATCGCTACCGTGCGCGGCGCGCATGCTTTCGTGCATACTGTGCACACTGTCGCGCAGAGGGTGTGTTGCTACACTGCCGACTCGATTCAGCGAAAGGGCACCAATGTCGCGCCGCCAGCAGATCGCCGAGCTCGTCGTCGAGCACGGGTTCCAGAGCGTCAGTACCCTCGCCAGCCGTTTCGCCGTGGACCCGTCCACGATCCGACGCGACCTCGACCGTCTCGCCGCCGACGGGCTGGTGCACCGGACCCACGGCGGCGCCGCCGCCCCGACCACCGCGAGGATGAGCGCCGACGTCGTCGGTCTGCCGGGGCACGCCCCCGCGCAGCTCCCGGAGAAGCGGGCGATCGGCGCCGCGATGGCCGAGCGCATCTACGAGGGCCAGACGGTGCTGCTCGAGGGGGGCACGACGTGCCTGGAGGTCGCCCGGCACCTGGACCAGGCGCGGCTCACCGTCGTCACGAACGACCTGCAGGTGGGCATGGCGGTCGCCACCAAGCCGCAGATCAACCTCGTCTTCATCGGCGGTGAGCTCCTGCAGGGGAGCACGTCGATGTGGGGCCCGATGTCCATCCAGCAGCTCGAGACGATGCGGGTGAACGTCGCGGTCTTCGGGGCCGGCACCGTCATGGACGACGGCATCTACGCGAGCAGCAGCTACGCCATCGAGCTCAAGCGCAAGATGCGCTCCATCGCCTCGCAGTCCTTCTTCGTCGCCGACTCGACCAAGTTCGGTCGAGAGGCGCTGTTCAAGGTGTTCGGCTTCGACGACTTCACTGCAGGCATCACGGACGACACGCTCGACCCGATCCGCGCGGCGCACTTCCCGGTCCCCCTCATCCGGGTGACCCCGGAGCGCGAGTAGGGACGTCCACAGGGTCCACCACGCGGCGACCATGGTCGCCGCACACTTCTCAGAAGGGACGGGCCATGCCCACCATCGCAATCATTGGTGCCGGACCCGGCCTCGGGGCCGCGGTCGCGCGCCGGTTCGGCGCCGAGGGCTTCTCGATCGCCCTCATCTCCCGGAACCAGGCGACGCTCGACGAGCTGGCCGCCACGCTGCAGGCGGGCGGCGTCGCCGCGCGCGGCTACGCGGCCGACGTCCTGGACCCTGAGTCCCTCGTCGCCGCCCTCGACCGGGCCGCGGCCGAGCTCGGGCCCATCAGCGTGCTGCAGTACAGCCCGCTCCCCTCGCGGACCTACCTCAAGCCGGTGCTCGAGCTGACGCCCGAGCTCGCGGCCGAGGCCCTGCAGTTCTCCGCCCTGGGCCTCATCCACGCCGTACGGGCGGTCCTTCCCGCCATGCGCGAGGCGGGCGAGGGCAGCATCCTCCTCGTCAACGGCGGTACCTCGGTCAAGGCCCGCGCCGGGTTCGCCGGCACGTCCGTCGCGTTCCCCGCCGAGAGCGCCTACGGGGAGATGCTCCATGACGCCCTGCAGGACGAGGGCATCCGGGTGGCCCAGCTCGTCATCCCGGGGGCCATCCCGAAGCTCAACCTCGAGAACGGGATCGACGACGTGGCCGAGCGGATCTGGGAGCTGCACGGATCGGCGGGGCCGTTCCGGACGATGCTCATTCCGCTGGAGGAGGGGCGGGAGTAGGGCGGGCTCTCAGCTCCAGGCGCGCCGGGACTGAGACGTTGAAGCGGAACGAAAACTGGGGTTCTCGGGCGTTCTCGACCATCGGTCGATGCCTAGAATCCCTCTTGACCTGAGGAGACGCACCCGCGGGACCGTTGGGCGTCGTCGGCGAAAGCCGGCCCCGGCGGGACTTCTTACGGACTGTTTGCGGACCGCTGGGTCACGCCGAGAGGCCTCTGGCGAGGGCGGCGTCGAACAGCGTTCGGGCGACCTGCTCGGCCTTCTCGGTCGCCGCGGCAACCACCGGATTCACCTCATAGCGGTCCTGGTTGCGAGCGCGTCGCAAACGGTCGAACTCCCGCGCCGCCCGGTCCGCGGCGGCTTGTCGAAGACGGCACGTAGGTAGCGACCGAGCGCCTCGTGCTGACCGGGTCCGTTGGTCGTCCGGAAGCCATACGCCGCCAGCATTCCTCGCAGGTGTCGTGGCAGGCGTCTTAGGGGATGCCGTAGTGACGATCGCACCGGTGAGCGGCGGCAGGTGGTTCAAGCGCTCCGCTGCCTGGCGCAGGAGCGAGGTTGCCCGCGTGACCGTCCCCGGGCACTACCTCTAGCTGTACTGACCACGGAGGTTGGGTACGGGACCGGGGTGTCGGCGTGACATGAGGAAGACCTCCGAGTGGGGTGTGGAGCTGTCTAGGAACCACGCCCGAACACTCGGAGGTCTTCATGTCCCACGCTAACGCCCCGCTGACCCCGGCCGGTCGTCTACGCCTGGCCAGGTGCGTGGTCGAGCAGGGGTGGGCACTGCGTCGGGCTGCGGAGCGGTTCGGGGTGTCGGTGACAACCGCCCGGCGGTGGGCGGACCGCTACCGAGACCAGGGCGCGGCGGGGATGGTCGACCGTTCCAGCCGGCCCCGCCACTGCCCCCACCGCACGCCACGGCGCACCGAGCGGCGGGTGGTGGGGCTGCGGGTGTCACGACGCTGGGGCCCGGCGCGTATCGCCTACCACCTGGGCATGGCCCCCTCCACGGTGCACAAAATCTTGACCCGCTACCGGTGCCTGCGGCTGTCGTTCACCGACCCGGCCACCGGGGCGCCGGTGCGGGCGGCCCGGCGGCGGGTGCGCCGCTACGAGCACGCGGCGCCCGGTGACCTGGTCCATGTCGATATCAAGAAGCTGGGCCGGATCCCCGACGGTGGAGGCCACAAGGTCCTGGGCCGAGCGGCCGGCAAGCGCGACCGCCGCCGCGGGATGGGCTACTGGTACATCCACAACGCCGTCGATGACCACTCCCGCCTGACTTACAGCGAACTGCTCACCGATGAGCGCAAGGAGACCGCCGCAGCGTTCTGGCAACGGGCCAACGCGTTCTTCGCCGCCGCCGGGATCACCGTGCACCGGGTGCTGACCGACAACGGCTCCTGCTACCGCTCCCGGGCCTTCGCCGCCGCCCTGGGCGAGACGATCACGCACAAACGCACACGGCCCTACCGGCCCTAGACGAACGGCAAGGTCGAGCGCTTCAACCGCACCATGCTCGAGGAATGGGCCTATGCCCGCCCTTACTCATCGGAGGCTGAGCGGGCTGCCGCCTTCCCCGGTTTCCTCCATCACTACAATCACCACCGCGGCCACACCGCTCTCAAGGGCGCCTCACCCGCCAGCCGCGTACCCAACCTCTGCGGGCAGCACATCTAGCCGTCGTGCCCCGACCAGCGCGAGGGCCGTCGCATGCTGTACGGGCGTGAGTGGAGTCAGCGCGACGGCAGTTCCCCGATGACTGCGACCGCCGGGCCGCTGCGCACGTCATCCAGGAAGGCGGGAGGCGCCGCAAACTCCTCAGGAGTGAGGATGATCGGATTCACGGGACGGTGCACCGCGGCCTCGATCGGGGCGCACGCCTCGTAGACAGCGTTCACGTCGGGCTTACCGAGCACCATGACGTCGATCTCGTGCGGTGCCGGACGTTCTCCCCGAGCATCCGCGCGGCGAAGGAGCCGTAGAGGAACGCCGACTCGATCGCACCGATGCGAGCGAGCCGTCTGCAGCAGCGATCGCATGAGATCGGGGCTGGATTCGGTCAGGGCTTCACCGAGCACTCGAAGGATCACGCGGTGGCCGCCTCTACGTCTACAACCACGACGAGCTCAGCGACCGCGCTACACCACTATCGGGGACTCAACTCGGATAGGAGTTGATACCATTAGCACATGGAGCAGGAGTCTGCGGCAGATCCGCTCACCATGAACCAGCCCGACGGCTCAGTGTTCGTGTTCCTGGATGAAAGCTATGAACCGTTCGTTGCGGCGGGAGCGGTCATCGTAGAGGCTGTCGATTTTGCACGCATCAATCCGGGAATAGCGGAGCTCTTCGATAGGGCTCAAGGGTGGTACCACCTCGAAGGTCTGCCAAGTTTTGAAGAGTTCCTTCGCCACGGCTTCCATGCAACCAGCGATCCACTGGAGGTTCGTACCGCCTTCGTGGCGTTTCTCGCTGAGGCGTTCTGCTTCAAGTCGATGATCGTGTACAGCGACAGGTCTTGGTGCCCTGACCTCTCTGATAGGGAGCGACTCATGGTAGTCATTGAGCAGATTACTCGCGACGTGCTGCGAGCTTACAGGGGGCGCCCAAAGGTCATATTTCTGTTCGAGTCGGCAGGCAGGCTGGATAGGTACGTCGAGCGCGTGGTGACGAGCGTGGCTAAGAAGCTTGACCGAAGGGCGCCCCGTGTGGAGATATATTTCGGCACAAAGCGGCAGCCGGATCTTCTTGCGGTTCCTGACTACGTGGTGCACATCTTCAATAAGTGGATGCAGAGTCAGCGCAGCGACGTACCGCTATTGCAACCAACCGAGCACCAGTCCCGAGCGTTCAAGGCGATCCTAGGCTCAATATCGATGGCGAGATCGCTTGATGACGGTCGCGTCATTCGGAGATCGCTCGGCGAACTCTCGGTGGTATAGTCCGGGTTGCGCCGAGGGCGGCGCCAGGTGGTGCGCGAGTCCGCGCGCGTAAGGACTGGGTAACAGGCGCAGGGCCCGCCCTCGGCCGCTCGTGGAGGTGCAATGGTCAGCATCCGTGCTGTGGCGCACGCTAGCGCCCTGGACGTCGGTGAGCTTCTGCACTGGCAACAGCTCATATCCAGCGGGGCCGGCTACACGCGCATCACGATTCCACAGAGGCGCCGACGTCCCCGAGAGGTACTTCGGCCTTCGGTTGGACTCGACCGGGTGCTCAAGCAGCTGAACATCGGCCTTGCCAGGGTGTCGAACTACTCGCCACCGCACGCAGTCCACGGTTTCATAAGGGGCCGGGATATCAGGACTAACGCCGCTCAGCATCTCGATAAAGATATCGTCCTGAGAGTAGACTTACGCGACTTTTTCGGCTCGATCGACGCGTACAGGTTGACAGATACACTCACAGGATTCGGTTTTGATCAGAACGCCGCGAGCGCCGTCCTAGGTGTAACTATCGTGAATGGCTCTCTAGCGCAGGGCTTCAGCACCAGCCCACTACTATCAAACATGACTTTCGCCGATGCCGACCTAGCGCTGATGAAACTTGCTGCAGACGTCGGCGTCTCATATTCTCGCTACGTCGATGACCTGACCTTCTCCGGATCGTTCGGCGAGGTCGATGATAGGCTTCTTCTGCGGATTACTGACGTACTGGAGAGCGCTGGCTGGATTGTGAACAGTAATAAGACTCGGTTCATGCGGCGAGGCAAGGCCCAGTATGTCACGGGCTTGTACGTGGGCGATGCCGTCGGCCCGCATATCCCGCGCTCGATGAAGCGACTCCTCAGGCGGGAAGTTTACTTCGCTAGCAAATTTGGGATCGACAATGCCCGGCTCAGATCGCCGACACCGATGGAGCACGATCGTTTGAACGGCTGGGTGCATTATGCCGCTCACGCAGACCCGCATTTTGGCCAAAATCTCCGCGATGCCTGGGCGACGGTGGATTCGCGACGGCCCGCGAGTAGGTCCAGCGCGCATCGCGTCCAGATCCTCGACGAGATCGACTTCCCGGAGAGCTAAAGAGGGCCGCGCCTCGCACTGGAGTTGGGCGGAGAGTCGCTCCAGTCTGACGCGGCGACGGCTGGTGGCGGACTCGACTGCACCAAGAGGCCAAACCGGCTCTTCAGACTTCCGGTGCGGAGTGGGACGCGCGGCGGTAGATGAGGTCGGGTAGGGGTCGAGGTCCTCGATGATCAGTAGCGACCAAGCAACTGTTCATTGAGGACCTCGACGTTGACTAACGCTACGGGGTGCAGCGATGCGCCCTCCACTGATCCCTGCGCGCGCTGCGACACACTCCTGGGCATCCCCGGCCTCCACGTGGAGAGCGTGGAGCGCACTGCCGGGCTGATGACCATCACGGTCTCCACGGCCTGGCAGTTGATGTGCTGCCTGACCTGCGGGGTCGTGGCCCGCGGTCGGCGGCGGCGCGAGCTCCATGACGTACCGGGCATCGTGGCGGTGCAGGTGATCTGGCGGCAGCGCACCTGGCGCTGCCCGACCCCGACTGCTCGAGACGCACGTTCGTCGAGCAGGTCCCCGACCTCGTCGCCCCACGAGGGTCGCTGACCGCCAGGGCCGTGGAGTGGACGGTCGGACAGCCGCGCCGCGAGCACGCCACCGTGCAGGGACTGGCCCAGCAGCTTGGGGTGGACTGAAAGACGCTGTGGCGCGCCATCAAGCCCCGCCTGGTGGAGCTGGCCGGCGATGAGTCCCGCTTCGCTGGGGTCATGAGCCTGGGGGTCGATGAGCACATCTGGCACCACGTCGACACCAGACGCCGCCGCGCCAAGGAGCTCACGGGCATGGTTGACCTGACCCGCGACACCGACGGCAAGGTCCGCGCCCGGCTGCTCGACCTGGTGCCCGGGCGGTCGACGAAGGCCTACGCCGACTGGCTCACCGGCCGCAGCAGCGAGTTCCGGGCAGGGTGCAGGTCGCTGCCCTGGACCCGTTCGCCGGCTACAAGACCGCGATGGACGAGGAACTCGCCGATCGCCACCGCAGTGCTGGACGCCTTCCACGTCGTCAAGCTCGGCACCCAAGCCGTCGATGAGGTTCGCCGCCGCGTTCAGGAAGAGACCCTGGCCACCGCGGGCGCAAGGGCGACCCGCTCTACGGGATCCAGAAGCTGCTGCGTGCCGGGCAGAGAACCTCACCGAGCGCCAACTGACGCGCCTGGCCGGCGATCGAGGCCGAGGAGGCGCACCAGGCCGTTTACCTCGCCTGGCGCTGCGCCCAGGACCTGCGCGCGGCCTACCGCTGCGCCGACCTGGCCGCCGGGCGCGCTATGGCCGAGCGGATCGTGAACGTCTTCCATACCTGCCCGATCCCCGAGATCGCGCGGCTGGGACGGACCTCACGCCGCTGGAAACAGGCGTTCTTGGCCTACTTCACCACCGACCGGTCCAACAACGGCGGCACAGAGGCCACAACGGCATCATCGAGCTCCACCGCCGCCTCGCCCGCGGCTACCGCAACCTCACCAACTACCGCCTCCGCATGCTCCTCGTCGCCGGAGGACTCAAGACCTGATCCCCACCGGAAGTCCGAAGAGCCACCAAACTTTCCCGCCCGCCATCCCCGCCGAACAATAGACCGCCCTCGACGCGATCGGCAGCAGAGAAGTCACGCACTAAGCGAATGAGCCAACTCAGGAGCGACGCGCACGACCTGCCGCTGCGCACCTCGCTCCGCAGTCGGAGGACCAAATGAGGCGACGCTTCCGTTCAGAGGTGCCTCAGCCGTGCCGGACCGCGGCGACCTCATCGATGGCGTCATCGAGGATGGAGCATGCCAACTGTGCCGCCCGGTTCACCGAGTAGGAAGAGGCCTCACGGATGAGAACAGCACGGACGTCCGCCGTGGCGCCGGCGTCGCCCGCCATTACGAGCATCTGTATCAGCGTCCTGGCCGGGCCGCCCAGAGCCCTCGCCTCAGCCTCAGTCACCTCGTCAGCGACGAGGATGGCCACGTTGGCCGGATTGTTCTTGCTTCGCTGCAGCAGGAGGCGAAGTTGCGCCTCGCAAGCAGCGTCCCCTCTAGAAGCACCGTCCATCACAACAGACGTCAGGGCATCTGCGGCCGCGGCATTCAATGTCGGTACGAGCGCCTCGACGAGAATCTCATGGGCAGCCAACAGCCCATGAGCAATGCTCCGCTCGGCGTACCTGCTCAACAGCGTGCGCGATGGGTAGCGGCTGAGCGTCCGGCTCACGAATTCATCGATAACTCTGTTGACCATGGCGGCCCTTCCTTGGACAAATGACGCCGTTAGCAAGTGCTGCCAGGATACGCGCCATGCCTGCGCAGACTTAGGTTTCGCCCGCTCATCGCCTGCCTCAAGAGTCAGCAGCGTGGTCGATGAGATCGTGAGTGGGCTCAGAGTCGTTTGCAAGCCTGTTCATGCGTCACGTCTGTTGGGGCCCGTCCTCCCTTTCGTCATACCCACCGGGGCAGTTGAGGGACATCCGGACAATGCCGCGATCAGCACGTCGAGGGCATGCGCCACACGTCCCGCACCCAGACGTACCACCCGAAGTCGCCGGCTCCAGAGATCTTGCCTCCGGAGCAGCCCCCTCGAGCCACAGGGCTAAAGCTCTTGCGGACTATGTGCGGACTGGCAGCACTCAGCGCCGCTCTGACCTGCACAAACGCGCCGATTCACACGTTGAAGCGGAACTCCACGACGTCGCCGTCCTGCATGACGTACTCCTTGCCCTCCATGCGCACCTGGCCGCGGGCCTTGGCCTCGGCCATGGAGCCGGCGGCGACGAGGTCGTCGAAGGAGACGATCTCGGCCTTGATGAAGCCGCGCTGGAAGTCGGTGTGGATGACGCCCGCGGCCTCCGGGGCGGTGGCGCCCTTGGGGATGGTCCACGCGCGGGCCTCCTTCGGCCCGGCGGTGAGGTAGGTCTGCAGGCCCAGGGTGTCGAAGCCGACCCGGGCGAGCTGGTCGAGGCCCGCCTCCTCCTGCCCGGCGTCGGCGAGCATCTCGGCGGCCTCCTCCGGCTCGAGCTCGACAAGCTCGGACTCGAACTTGGCGTCGAGGAAGATCGCGTCCGCCGGGGCGACGAGCTCGCGCAGCTCGGCCTGCATCGCGGTGTCGGCCAGGCCCTCGTCGTCGGTGTTGAAGACGTAGATGAACGGCTTGGCGGACAGCAGCTGGAAGGTCGCGAGGTGCTCGGGGTCCAGCCCGGCCTTCGCGGCACCGGCGGAGATCGCAGTGCCCTCCTCCAGCAGCGCGAGGGCGCCGCGGGCGGTGTCGAGGACGGCGGCGTCGGTCTTCTTCCCGCGCACCTCCTTCTCCAGCCGCGGGATCGCCTTCTCCATGGTCTGCAGGTCGGCGAGGACGAGCTCGGTGATGATCGTCTCGATGTCCTCGGCCGGGGCGACCCGGCCCTCGACGTGGACCACGTCGGGGTCGCTGAACGCGCGGGTCACCAGGCAGATCGCGTCCGCCTCGCGGATGTTGGCGAGGAACTGGTTGCCCAGCCCCTCCCCCTCCGAGGCGCCGCGGACGATGCCGGCGATGTCGACGAACGAGACCGTCGCGGGGAGGATCTTCTGCGAGCCGAAGATCTCGGCGAGCTTGTTCAGCCGCGGGTCCGGCAGCGGCACGACGCCGATGTTCGGCTCGATCGTCGCGAACGGGTAGTTCGCGGCGAGCACGGTCGCGCGGGTGAGCGCGTTGAACAGGGTCGACTTGCCGACGTTGGGCAGTCCCGCGATTCCGATGGTGAGGGCCACGGGGCTGGATTCTACGTGGCCCATGGCGGGCGGCCCACCGACCTTGCGCCCAGCGCTGCCTTCGCGGGCCCGCTGCGCCCCCCGCGCAGGCCCGTTCCCCTGCCCACCGTGCGCCCCTTCCTGTCACGGTGCGCCTGCCGCAGCGCACGCACGGTGGCAGGAACTGGCGCACGGTCGAGGGTCCGTGCCCCGTGCGGAGCGCCGGGTGCTGTGCCACGGTGAGTCCATCCGACGCCCCGAGGAGGACCGATGCCCGACCTCACCGCCCTCACCACCTCCCACCTGGAGGCCGCGCGCGCCGACGAGTACGGCCGCAGTGCCGAGCTGCTCGTCCGCGACGGCGTCCTGCGCCAGACGGTCATCGCGCTGCGCGAGGGCGCCGAGCTCGCCGAGCACAACGCACCGCACGCCGCGAGCATCCAGGTGCTCGTCGGGCGCGTGCGGGTGACCGGGGAGGGCGAGCCGGTCCTGTCCTCCGGCGAGCTGCACACCCTCACCCACCAGCGCCACGCCGTCGCCGCGCTGGAGGACTCGGTCTTCCTCCTCACCACGGTGACCAGCCAGCCGGGCGAGCCGCCCCAGGGTGGGGAGCGCCCCGAGCACGGCTGAGGGCCGACGCTGGCTGGGATGATGACCGGGTGCAGCCCGCCGTCGTCTTCCGCGCCCCCACGAGCCGGGTCTACGCCGTCGTCACCTGGGTGATCGCCGTCGTCGTCCTCGTCGCCCTCGCGCTGGAGGGTGGGTCGAGCGCGCTCCTCGCCTACGGCGCGCTGCCCGCCGTCCTCGCCGCCATGGGCTGGGCCGCCTTCTGGCGCCCGCTCGTGCGGGTGGAGCGCGGCGGGGTGCGCGTGGTCAACGTCCTGAGCACGACGTGGCTGCCGTGGTCGGCGGTCACCGGCACGCGCACCCGCTGGGGCCTGGAGCTCCTCGTCGACGGCGGGAAGGTCGGGGCGTGGGGCCTGCCCGCCCGCAGCGCCCTCGGCCGCTGGCTCGGCAGGCGCCGGGAGGAGCCCGCGCTGCCCCGGCTGGACCGGCTCACCGCCGACGTCGCGGGCGGGGGCGACCCCGCCGTGGCGGCCCGGCTCATCGATCAGCACCGGACCGGTCGCCCGGGAGCGGCCGGCTTGCCGCGTCCGCAGCGCCGCCTCGACGCCGCGCCCGCCGCCCTGCTCCTCGCCACCACCGGCCTGGCGATCGTCGCCGTCCTCCTCTGACGTCCGGCACCCCCGCACCCCCGCCTGCGCGGGGATGTCGGCGGGGGCTGCGAGGCTGGGGCACATGGACACGACAGTGGTGATCGTCCTCGCCCTCGCGGCCCTCGCCCTCGGGGCGACGGTCGGGTGGCTGGCCGCCCGCACCCGGGGCGAGGGTGCCCTCTCCCTGGCCCGGCAGGAGGCTGCGGCCGCCCGCGCCCGGGCGGAGGCGCTGGCCGCGGAGTGCGCCGACCTCAAGGACCGCGCCTCGCGTGACCACGACGTGCTGCGCGCCCTCGCGCCGGTGCGTGCCACGCTCGCGCAGGTGGGTGAGCACGTCGCCGAGCTGGAGCGGGAGCGCACCGAGCAGTTCACCGTCCTCGCCGAACGGCTGCACGCCGCCCAGCGCTCGGAGGAGGAGCTGCGCGCCACGACCGCCACGCTCGCCGGGGCGCTGCGCTCGGGCACGGCCCGCGGGCAGTGGGGCGAGGTCCAGCTGCGCCGGATCGTCGAGGCGGCCGGGATGCTGCGGCACGTCGACTTCCTCGAGCAGCCCTCGCTCGCCTCGCTGCCGGGCGCGACGCCGGACGCCACGGGTCGCCCGGACCTCGTCGTCCGGCTGCCGGAGGGCAAGACGCTCGTCATCGACGCGAAGGTCCCCTTCGACTCCTACCTCGAAGCGAGCGCCGTCACCGCGGTCAACGACCCCGCGACCGCGGACCGGCGGGCGCGTCTGCTCGCGGCCCACGCCCGCGCGCTGCGCTCCCACGTCGACGCGCTCGGCGCGCGGCGCTACGCCGAGCAGCTGAGCGGCAGCCCGGAGCTCGTCGTCATGTTCGTCCCCGCCGAGGGCCTGCTCTCCGCCGCCCTCGAGGAGGACCCGGGCCTCCTCGAGCACGCCTTCAAGCAGGGCGTCGCCCCGGCCGGCCCGTCGTCCCTGTTCGCCCTGCTGCGCACGACGGCGAGCGTGTGGGCCTCCGCCTCGGTCACCGAGGACGCACGCCGCCTGCTCGAGCTCGGCCGCACGCTCTACGAGCGGCTTGGCACCGTGGCCGGGCACGCGAGCCAGCTCGGCCGCACGCTGGAGAGCGCGGTGGCGCACTACAACCGGCTGGTCGGCTCGGTGGAGTCACGCCTGCTCGTCACCGCCCGCGGGTTCGACGGGCTCGACCCCGGCTCCCTCGACCTGCGCGAGATCGACGGCGAGCGCGGCCAGGTCCGCCGCTTCACCGCCCCCGAGCTCACCGACGCCCTGGAGCTGCCGCTCCAGCGCTGACCTCCCTCACCCGCCGATGTCGAGGGTGGCGCCGGGGATCGCCGCGAGCAGCTCCTGCGTGTAGGGCTGCTGCGGGGACTCGAACACCTCGTCGGTCGTCGCCATCTCCACGATGCGACCCTTCTCCATCACCGCGACCGTGTCCGCGATCTGCCGCACGACCGCGAGGTCGTGGGTGATGAACAGGTAGGTGAGGCCCAGCTCGCGCTGCAGGTCGTGCAGCAGGGTGAGGATCTGCGCCTGGACGAGGACGTCGAGCGCGGAGACCGCCTCGTCGCACACGACGAGCTCGGGCTGCAGGGCCAGCGCGCGGGCGATCGCCACCCGCTGACGCTGCCCGCCGGACAGCTCACCGGGGTAGCGGCGCATCGTCGAGCGCGGCAGTGCCACGAGGTCGAGCATCTCCGCGACGCGGTCCGCCCTCGATCTGCGGTTGCCGATCCCGTGCAGCCGCAGCGGCTCGTCGATGGCGCGGAAGATCGAGTACATGGGGTCGAGGGAGCCGTAGGGGTTCTGGAAGACCGGCTGCACCTTGCGGCGGAAGTCGAACAGCTCACGCCTGTTCAGCGAGCCCATGTCCGTCCCCTCGAACACCACCCGCCCCTCGGTCGGCTCCAGGAGGTTGAGGACGATGTTCGCCACCGTGGACTTTCCCGAGCCCGACTCCCCCACGAGCGCCGTCGTCGCCCCGCGCGGCAGGGCGAAGGAGACGTCGTCGACCGCCTTGAAGGTCGTCCCCGTGCCGGGCAGCCCCCCGCGGATGGAGAACTCCATCGTCAGGTGCTCCACGGAGAGGATGTCCGGCCGGCGGGCCACCTCGGTGTCGGCCAGCTGCTCCTCCGACTCCCTGCCGTGCTCCTTGGCCACCTGGATCCGCCGGGAGGTCAGCGACGGCGCGGAGTCCACGAGGCGTCGCGTGTACGGGTGGCGGGGGTCGGTGAGGATCTGCTCCGAGGGCCCCGACTCCACCACCAGGCCCCGGCGCATGACGACGAGGTGCTCGGCCCGCTCCCCCGCCAGGCCGAGGTCGTGGGTGATGAACAGGACGGCGACGTCCCGCTCGGCGGTGAGCGTGTCGAGGTGGTCGAGGATGCGCCGCTGGACGGTGACGTCAAGGGCCGAGGTGAGCTCGTCGGCGATGAGGAGCTCCGGCTCGCCGGCCAGGGCGATGCCGATCAGTGCCCGCTGGCGCATCCCCCCGGAGAACTCGTGCGGGTACTGCCGCGAGCGCCGCTCGGCGTCGTCCAGGCCCGCCTCGGCGAGCACCTCGCTCGCCCGGCGACGCGCGGCGGCCCCCGTGGCGACGCCGTTCGCCGCCAGTGTCTCGCGCACCTGGAAGCCGATCCGCCACACCGGGTTGAGGTTGGTCATCGGGTCCTGCGGGACCAGCCCGATGTGCGCGCCGCGCAGCCGCTCCATCTGCCGCCGGCTCGGGTGGGTGATGTCCTCCCCGGCGAACGTGATGCTGCCCCCGGTGACCTGGCCCGTTCCTGGCAGCAGGTCGATGATCGCGTTGGCCAGGGTGGACTTGCCGGAGCCGGACTCCCCGACGATCGCCACGCTCTGCCCGGGGTAGACGGTGAGGCTCGCGCCGCGCACCGCGGGGATCACGCCGGTGGTCGAGCGGAAGGCCACCTCGAGGGCACGGATCTCGAGCAGCGGCTCCTCGCGGCCTCTCGACGCGCTCATCGGTCCCGCACCCTCGGGTCGAGGGCGTCACGCACGGCGTCGCCCATCATGATGAAGCCGAGCACGGTGAGGGCCAGCGCCCCGGCGGGGTAGAACAGCACGCCGGGCCGGGTGCGTAGGGAGGCGCGGGCCTGGGAGATGTCCCCGCCCCACGAGATGACCGAGGGCGGCAGCCCCACCCCGAGGAAGCTCAAGGTCGCCTCCGTGACGATGAAGACCCCGAGCGCGACCGTGACGTAGACGATGATCGGCGGGGCGGCATTGGGCAGGACGTGCCGGGAGAGCACCCCGAACCGCCCGGCGCCCAGCGCCCGCGAGGCCGTCACGTAGTCGTTGGTGGCGACGTTCATCACCGACCCGCGCGCGATGCGGGCGATCGCCGGCCAGCCGAAGACGGCGAGCACGAGGACGACGGTGACGATCGTGCGGCTCTCGGTCACCTGCATGAAGACGATCGCCCCGAGGACGAGCGGCACGGCGAAGAAGATGTCGGTGATGCGCGAGAGCACGCTGTCCAGCCAGCCGCGGAAGAAGCCCGCGAGCGCCCCGACGGTCGTGCCGAGGACGAGGGCGAGCGCCGTCGTCAGCACCCCGACGCTCACCGAGGAGCGTGCCCCGTAGATCACCCGGGAGTACAGGTCGCACCCCTGCCGGTCGAAGCCGAACGGGTGGCCCGGCCGGGGCCGCTCGAGGGAGTTCGCCAGCACGCAGTACCGCGGGTCCTGGGAGGTGAACAGCGAGGGGAACAGCGCCACCGTGCACACGAGGACGATGACGAACGCCGCCACCCAGAACAGCGGACGACGGCGGAGCTTGCGCCATGCCTCTCCCCACATCGTCGACGGCGCCCCGCTGTCGGCGACGGCGTCGACGGCGCCCAGCCCTTCCTCGTCGAGCTCGGCGAAGAAGTGCTCCTGACCGCGACGTCGCGCGGTCGGGTCGGGCAGGACCCCCGGTGTCAGGTCAGCCATAGCGGATCCTCGGGTCGAGCGCGGCGTAGAGCAGGTCGACGAGCAGGTTGGCGAGGATGTAGACGATGACGAGCACCGTCGTCAGGGACACGACGGTGACGTTCTCCCCCTGGATGATCGCGCGGAAGAGGGTGCCGCCGACCCCGTTGATGTTGAAGATCCCCTCGGTGACGATCGCCCCGCCCATGAACGAGCCGAGGTCGGCGCCGAGGAAGGTGATGACGGGGATGAGGGAGTTGCGCAGGACGTGGACGTTGACCACCCTGCCGCGGCGCAGGCCCTTGGCCCGTGCCGTCCGCACGAAGTCGGCGGTGAGCGTCTCGGACACCGACGTGCGGGTCAGGCGGAGCACGTAGGCGAGGGAGACCGCGCCGAGGACGACGGCGGGCATGAGCAGGGACACGAAGGTGGGGTCGTTGCCGACCGTCACGGGCAGCCAGCCCAGGCGTACGCCGACGACGAACTGGAGGACGAAGCCGATGACGAAGGTCGGGACGGCGATGACGAGGACGCTGATGACGAGCACCGTGGAGTCGAACAGCCCACCTCGTCGCATCCCGGCGACCAGACCGATCCCGATTCCCAGGACCGCCTCGAAGACGAGCGCCATGACGGCGAGCCGGGCGGTGACCGGCAGCGCCTCCGCGACGACGTCCAGGACGTCGCGCCCGGAGAACGTCACACCGAGGTCGAGGGTGAAGATCCCGCGCAGGAACAGCAGGTACTGGACGAGGAACGGCTTGTCGAGGTTGTACTCCTGGCGGATCTGCTCCTGCACCGCCGCCGGCAGGCCCCGCTCCCCGCCCAGCGCCGCCACGGGGTCCCCGGGCAGGGCGAAGACCATGGCGTAGATGAGCAGGGTCGCCCCGAGGAACACCGGGACCATCTGCAGCAGGCGCCGCCCGATGTACCTGGTCATCGCGGGTCCTCGGGGCGGCCCGGGTCAGTTCTTCGTGATCGACGGGACGTCGACCTGGCGGTTCCAGGCGAACTCGACGTTGTCGACGTCCTCGCTGTACCCGCCCACCGCGTTCTCCACCCACAGCGGGATGCCGGGCAGGCCCTCGAAGAGGATCGCCTGGGCGTCGACGACGAGGGCGTTGGCCTGCTCGAGCGTCTCCGAGGCGTTGATCTCCCGAATGATCTCGTCGAAGTCGGGGTTGGAGTAGAACGCGTCGTTCGATCCAGCACCGGTGACGTAGATCGGCGCGAGGAAGTTGACCAGCGAGGGCCAGTCGGCCTGCCACCCGGCCCGGAACAGCCCGCTGATCTCCTGGTTGTCCCGCGCGTCGAGGAACTCGGAGAACTGCGGGTAGGCCTCGAACTCGGCGTCGATGCCCAGGGTGTTGCGGATGGAGTTGTTGACGGCGTCGATCCAGGCCTGGTGGTCACCGTCGGCGTTGGAGCTGATCGTCAGCGTCCCCTCCCACGGCTCGATCGCCTCGGCCTGGGCCCACAGCTCGGCGGCGAGCTCCGGGTCGTACTGGGTGACGGCGTTGCCGGGCACGTCGGGGGTGAAGCCCTCGATGGACGGCACGGTGTAGTCGACGGCCGGGGTGACGGTGCCGGCGAAGATCGTCTCGGCGATCTGCTCGCGGTCGATGGCCAGGGAGATCGCCTGGCGGCGCAGCAGGCCCGCCTCGCCGGCGAACTGGGGCAGGTAGGACGGCACGCCGAGCGTCTGGTTGAGCGCGGCGGGCTGGTTGACGGCCCGGTCGCCGAGCTCCTCCTCGAACGTCGCGAGGGCCGCCGAGGGCATCTCGTCCATGACGTCGAGGTTGCCGGCGATGAGGTCGTTGTAGGCGGTGTCGAGGTTGTCGTAGAAGACCACTCGCGCCCCGCCGTTCTGGGCGGGGACGTCCCCGGCGTAGTCCTCGTTGGGGACGAGCTCGATCTGGACGTTGTGCTCCCAGGCGTCCGGCCCGGCGAGCATGTACGGGCCGTTGCCCACCGGGCTCTCCCCGAAGGCCTCCATGTCCTCGAACGCCGACTCGGGCAGCGGGTAGTACGCCGCGTACCCGAGCCGCAGCGGGAAGTCGAACTCGGGCTGCGTGAGCGCCACGGTGAACGTCAGGTCGTCGACGACCTCCAGGCCGGTGAGCTCGGAGTCCTCCTCGAGGGAGAACCCCTCGATGCTTTCGAAGAAGTAGCTGGAGTTCTGCTGGTTGCTCAGCAGCGCGCCGTAGTTCCACGCGTCGACGAAGCTCTGCGCCGTCACCGGGGTGCCGTCGGAGAACGTCCAGCCGTCCTCGATGGTGACGGTGAAGTTCTGGTTGTCCTCGGTCTCGATGGACTCCGCGACCTCGTTGACCACCGTGCCGTCGCTCTCGTAGCGCACGAGACCGGCGAAGAGGAGGTCGACGATGTCACCGCCCCCGACCTCGTTGGTGTCGGTGGGGATGAGCGGGTTCTGCGGCTCGGTGCCGTTGATGGAGACGACGCCCGTGCTCGTACCGGTCGTCGTCTCGCCCCCGTCGCCGCCGTCGTCGCCGTCCCCGCTGCAGGCCGCGAGGCCGAAGGACGTGACGGCCAAGGTCGCCACCATCACTCGTGCGTGCTTCTTCATCGTTGCTCCCCCCGAGGCCCGAGTGACAGGCGTGACGCATGTCACCTGGGGTGCACGATAGGGGTGCGGCAGCGATATGGAAAGAGGTCCAGGCCACCGGTCCTCGCCCGGTACGGGCGGAGGGATCCGTCGGCAGGGTCAGCGGTGCCGGTTCTTGGCCATGAGCTGCTCGCGCACGACGCGCCGCAGCACCTTGCCGAGCTGTGAGCGCGGCAGGTCCTCGAGCACGGCGACCGAGCGCGGCATCGCGTAGTGCGAGAGCTTGTCCTCGGCCCAGCGGCGCACCGCGCCGAGGTCGACGTGCGCGCCCGGCTCGAGCACGAGCGCGGCGACGACGCTCTCCCCGCGGTGCCCGTCGGGAAGCCCGACGACGGCGACGTCGCGCACGCCCGGCATCGCCCGGACCGCGTCCTCCACCTGCGAGGGGTAGACGTTGAACCCGCCGCTGATGATGAGCTCCTTGCGGCGGTCGGCGAGGGTGACGAAGCCGTCGGCGTCCCGGTGCACGAGGTCCCCGGTGCGCAGCCAGCCGCCCTCGAGCATGACCTCCGCCGTCGCCTCGGGGTTCTGCCAGTAGCCGGCGAACACCTGCGGGCCCCGGATGAGCAGCTCCCCGGTCTCCCCCTCGGGCATGTCGACGGCGGGGTTCTCCGGGTCGACGATGCGGATCTCGGTGCCGGGGAACGGCAGGCCGAGGGCACCGGGGCGGCGCTCCGGGCTGAGCGGGTTGCCCAGGGCGACGGGGGAGGTCTCGGTCATGCCGTAGCCCTCGATGATGAGGCCTCCGGTGACCCGCTCCCACGTCGCGGCGACCTCGCGGTCCAGGGACATGGCACCGGAGATCGCGAAGCGCACCGAGGTGAGGTCCACGTCCCGCTCCTCGGCGGCCGCGGCGAGGCGGGCGAACATCGGGGGCACGCCACCGAAGAACGTCACCGGCCGGCGGCGGGTGCCGGCGAGGACCATGTCGACGTCGAACTTGGGGAAGACGAGCTGGGTGGCCCCGAGCCGCACGGCGGTGGTGAGGCACAGCGTGAGGCCGAAGGCGTGGAAGAAGGGCAGCACCGCGGTGAAGACCTCCTCGCCGTAGCGCAGCCCGGAGATCCAGGTCGCGCTCTGGGCGACGTTGGCCACGAGGTTGCGGTGGGTGAGGGCCACGGCCTTGGGGGTGCCGGTGGTGCCGCCGGTGTGCAGGAGCACGGCGGTGTCCTCCTGGGTCGGGCCCGGGTGGTCGGCGGGCAGCGGCGCGGTGCGGCGCACCAGACGGTCCCAGCTCGCGACACCGCTGGGGACCGGTCCGCGCATGGCCTCGCGCTGCGCGCGGGCGGCGGGCACCGGCAGCCGCAGGAGGAAGCGGGAGCGACGCGGGAGCGCAGCGGTGAGGTCGACCGCCAGCACCGTGCGGCCCTGGAGGTCACCGCCGGGGCAGACCTTGTCCAGGGACTTCTCCCAGGCGACGACGACGTCGGCCCCGTGGGCGGCGAGCTGCGCCTGCAGCTCGGTCGGGGAGGCGAGCGGGTTGTGCTCGGCGACGACGGCACCGAGGCGGAGCGCGCCGTAGAAGGCGACGACGTGCTGGGGGCAGTTGGGCAGCACGAGGGCCACCCGGTCCCCGGCCCGCACACCGGCGGCGGCGAGCACCGCGGCGGCCCGGTCGGCCTGGTCCGCGAGCTCGCGATAGGTGGTGCTCGCCCCGAGGAAGTCCAGCGCGACGTTGTCCGGCACCGACCCGGCGGCGTCGGCGAGGAGGTCGGGAACGGTGAGGGCGGGGACGGTGAAGGCGTCAGGTGCCATTGGTGCTCTGCTCTACGGTTCGACGGCGCCACCAGCTGGCGCCTACGCCACCGTAACCTACGGGGCCGTAAGGTCGCATGCTGCTGGACGCTGATGGACGCTGATGGACCAGATCCCGGACGCGAGGCCGCGCCCGGAAGAAGAAGGAGGTCAGCGGGCCTCGACGCGCAACGCGCGACGTCCCCCGCGACGTGGCCGGTCGGCGGGGCCGCCGGCGGCCTTGAGGTCGGCGCGCAGGTTCTTCGGCAGCGAGAACGTGATGTCCTCCGTCGCCGTACGGACCTCCTCGACCTCCCCGAAGCCGAGCTCGCCGAGCCGGGTGACGACGTCGCGCACGAGGATCTCGGGCACCGACGCGCCGGACGTGAGTCCGACCGTCGTCGCGCCGTCGAACCACGCGAGGTCCATCTCGTCGGCCCTGTCCACGCGGTAGGAGGCGCGGGCACCGGCCTCGAGGGCGACCTCGACGAGCCGCACCGAGTTCGAGGAGTTCGACGAGCCGACGACGATGACGACGTCGCACTCCGGGGCCATCCGCTTGACCGCGACCTGGCGGTTCTGCGTGGCGTAGCAGATGTCGTCGCTCGGCGGGTCCTGCAGCGCGGGGAAGCGCTCACGCAGTCGCCGGACGGTCTCCATCGTCTCGTCGACGGACAGCGTCGTCTGCGACAGCCACACGACGCGCGAGGGGTCGCGCACGACGACCTGGTCGACCTCGTCCGGGGAGTTGACGACCTGGATGTGGTCCGGCGCCTCGCCCTGGGTGCCCTCGACCTCCTCGTGGCCGTCGTGGCCGATGAGGAGGATGTCCATGTCGTCGCCGGCGAAGCGCACGGCCTCCTTGTGCACCTTCGTCACCAGGGGGCAGGTCGCGTCGATCGTCGCGAGGTTGCGGGAGGCGGCCGCGGCGTGGACCGCCGGGGAGACACCGTGGGCGGAGAAGACGACGCGTGCACCCTCGGGCACCTCGTCGGTCTCGTCGACGAAGATCGCCCCGCGCTCGGTGAGCGTCTCGACGACGTACTTGTTGTGGACGATCTCCTTGCGGACGTAGATCGGTGCGCCGTAGTGCTCCAGCGCCTTCTCCACCGCGTCGACGGCTCGGTCGACGCCCGCGCAGTACCCGCGCGGCGCGGCGAGGAGGATCCGGCGGCCGGGGACGGCAGTGACGCCCGGGGTGCGGGCCGGCACGGCGTCGGGGAAGGCGGAGGCCCCGGCGAGCGACTGGACCTTGGGACGGTCGGGCGTTCGGTCGCCCTGGGCAGCATCGAAAGGCGGGGTGGTCACCTCACCAGGCTACGGTGCGGAGCAAGGAACGTCGTCCCTCGGTGGCATGCTGTGAGCGATGCGACCCCACGTGGACACCCCCCACGCCGCCCTCCGCGCCGGCCCCGCGCGCGCCGGCGGCCACCCGCTCGGCGACGGAGCGCGCCCGTGACCGGCGAGCCGCTGCCCGAGCGCGCGGGCGAGACGACCGCGGAGCAGCCGTGGCCCGTACGGCTCCTCTCGCGCAAGATCGCCGCGTACGTCGCGCGCATGTCCCCCGTGTGGGTCGAGGGGCAGATCGTCCAGCTCAGCCGCCGCCCCGGCGCCGGCACGGCGTTCCTCACGCTGCGCGACGCCGACGTCGACATGTCGCTGCCGGTGAAGATCGCCGCCCGGGACCTGCCCGACGTCAGCGAGGGAACGCGCGTCGTCGTCCACGCGAAGCCGGACTTCTACCTCAAGAACGGTGCCCTGTCCCTGCACGCCCGGGAGGTGCGCGCCGTCGGGCTCGGTGAGCTGCTCGCCCGGATCGAGCACCTCAAGCGGGTGCTCGCCGCCGAGGGCCTCTTCTCCCCCGAGCGCAAGGTGCCCCTGCCCTTCCTCCCGGCGTGCGTCGGCCTCGTCTGCGGCCGGGAGTCCAAGGCCGAGCACGACGTCGTCGTCAACGCCCGCGAGCGCTGGCCTGGGGTGCGCTTCGCGATCCGCGAGGTCGCCGTCCAGGGCGTCGGCACGGTCGCCCAGGTGAGCCAGGCGATCGCCGAGCTCGACGCCGACCCCGAGGTCGAGGTCATCGTCGTCGCCCGCGGCGGCGGGTCGGTCGAGGACCTCCTGCCGTTCTCCAACGAGCAGCTCGTGCGGGCCGCGGCGGCGTGCCGCACCCCCCTCGTCTCCGCCATCGGGCACGAGACCGACACGCCCCTGCTCGACCTCGTCGCCGACTACCGCGCCTCGACCCCCACAGACGCCGCCCGGCGGGTGGTCCCGGACGTCGCCGAGGAGCGCCGCGGCGTCCTCCTCGCCCGGCAGCGGCTGCGCGCGAGCGTCGTCGGCCGGCTGCAGTCCGAGCAGGCCGTGCTCGCGGCGTTCCGCTCCCGGCCCGTGCTCGCCGACCCGACGACGATGGTCACCAGCCGCGCCACCGACGTCGCCCGCCTCCTCACCTCCCTGCGCCACGCGACGACGACGCGCCTCGAGCGCAGCACCGCGGCCCTGGAGTCCCAGCGCGGGCACCTGCGGGCGCTCTCGCCGCTGGCCACCCTCGAGCGCGGCTACGCGGTGCTGCGCACCGGGTCCGGCGCCGTCGTGCGCGACCCCGACGACGTGACCGCCGGCGACGTGCTCGACGCACGGGTCGCCGGCGGCCACGTGACCGTCGAGGTCCGCGAGCCGCAGCCCTGAGGCCGCGGCTCGCGCAGGGTCACGCCTCGACCGGCTCCGCGGCGGCTGCCACCTCGGCGGCGCGGCGCTCACGCACCTCGGTGAACGAGACGCCGTAGTAGGCCGCGGCCATGAGGTCCTTCATGTCCTCGAGCATCGGCATGCGCGGGTTGGCCGGTGCGCACTGGTCCTCGTAGGAGCGCATCGCGAGGTCGTCCAGGCCCCCGATGAACTCCTGCTCGTCCACCCCCTGCGCCGCGAACGACGGCGGGATGCCCACAGCCGTGCGCAGCTGCTCGACCGCCCGGGCGTAGGACTCCACGCCCTCCTCCGGGGTGCTCGCCGGGAGCCCGAGGGCCTCGGCGATCTGCTGGAACCGCTCGGGAGCCACGTAGGACTCGTACTTCGGCCAGCTCGTGAGCTTGGTCGGCACGGTGCCGTTGTAGCGGATGACGTGCGGCAGCAGCGTGGCGTTCGTCCGCCCGTGGACCAGGCCGAACGTCGAGCCGATGGTGTGCGCCATCGCGTGGACGATGCCGAGGAACGCGTTGCCGAACGCCATGCCGGCGATCGTCCCGGCGTTGTGCATCTTCTCCCGCGCCCTGTCCGCGTCGGGGCCACCCTTCACCGACGCCTCGAGGTTCTCGAAGATCAGCCGGATCGCGTGCAGCGCCATGCCGTCGGTGAAGTCGTTGGCGTAGACCGACACGTACGCCTCGGTGGCGTGGGTGAGGGCGTCGAAGCCGGAGTCCGCGGCGAGCGACGCCGGCATCCCACCGGCGAGCACCGGGTCGACGATCGCGACCGTCGGGGTGAGCGCGTAGTCCGCCAGCGGGTACTTCACGCCGGTCACCGGGTCGGTGATGACCGCGAACGGGGTGACCTCCGCGCCCGTGCCCGACGTCGTCGGGATGCACACGAGCTTGGCCTTCTCCCCGAGGGCGGGGAACTTGAAGGCCCGCTTGCGCACGTCGAAGAACTTCTCGCGGATGTCGGTGAAGACGACGTCGGGGTGCTCGTACTGCAGCCACATGACCTTGGCCGCGTCCATCGGGGAGCCGCCGCCGAGCGCGATGATCGTGTCCGGGCCGAACTCGCGCATCGCCTGCGCGCCGCGCTCGACCGTCGTGATCGACGGCTCGGGCTCGACGTTGTCGATGATCTGCAGGGCGACCTTGCCGGGCCGGCGGCCCAGGACGTCGAGCACGCGGTCGACGAAGCCGAGGCGGGTCATCGTCGCGTCGGTGACGATGGTGACGCGGTTGACCCCGACCATGTCCTCCAGGTAGCGGATGGCGTTGGGCTCGAAGTAGGTCTTCGCCGGCACCTTGAACCACTGGAGGTTGTTGTTGCGCCGGCCGATCCGCTTGATGTTGATGAGGTTGGCCGCCGAGACGTTCCCGGCGACGGAGTTCGCGCCGTAGCTGCCGCAGCCCAGGGTGAGGGAGGGCATGAAGGAGTTGTAGATGTTGCCGATCCCGCCGAGGGACGCCGGGGAGTTCCAGATGACGCGCACGGCCTTGACCCGCGAGCCGTACTCCTCGACCACCGCCTCGTCCTGCGTGTGGATGGCGGCGCTGTGGCCCAGTCCGTCGAGCTCGACCATCTGCTCGGCCATCCGCATGCCCTCCTCGCGCCCGTCGGCGCGCAGGACTGCCAGCACCGGGCACAGCTTCTCGCGGGTGAGCGGCTGGGCGGGGCCCACGGCGTCGACCTCGACGAGGATGATCGAGGTGTCCGCCGGGACGGAGAAGCCCGCCTGCTCCGCGATCCACTGCGGGCTGCGTCCGACGACGGCTGCGTTGAGGCGGGCACCCTCACGGGCTTCCTCCCCGGCTTCGACGCCGAAGATGAACCGCTCGAGCATCGCCTTCTCGGCGGCGTCCACCCGGTAGGCATGCAGGCGCGCGAACTCGGCCATGGCCTCGTCGTAGCGGGTGGTGTCGATGATGACGGCCTGCTCGGAGGCGCAGACCATGCCGTTGTCGAACGCCTTGGACAGCACGACGTCGTTGATCGCGCGGGGCAGGTTCGCCGTCGCCTCGATCCAGGCCGGCACGTTGCCGGCACCGACGCCGAGGGCGGGCTTCCCGCAGGAGTAGGCGGCCTTGACCATCGCGTTGCCTCCTGTCGCGAGGATCATCGCGACGTCCGGGTGGTGCATGAGCTCGCTCGTCGCGTCGATCGACGGCGCGCTGATCCACTGGATGCAGTGCTCGGGCGCGCCGGCCGCGACGGCGGCGTCCCGCACCACCCGGGCGGCCGCGACGGAGGACTCCTGCGCCGAGGGGTGGAAGGCGAAGATGATCGGGTTGCGGGTCTTGAGCGTGATGAGGGCCTTGAAGATCGCCGTCGAGGTCGGGTTGGTCACCGGCGTGATGCCGGCGACGATGCCCACGGGCTCGGCGATCTCGACGATGCCGTTGATCTCGTCGCGAGCCACGATGCCGACGGTGCGCATGTCCGCCATCGAGTTCGTCACGTGCTCGCAGGAGAAGATGTTCTTCACCGCCTTGTCCTCGAAGACGCCGCGGCCAGTCTCGGTGACCGCCAGCTGGGCCAGCACGCCGTGCTGGTTCAACGCCGCGACAGACGCCTTCTTGACGATGCGGTCGACGTCCTCCTGGGTGAAGGAGTCGTACTCCGCCGCCGCCTGCTGCGCGCGGGCGACGAGCGCGTCGATCTCCGAGCGGCGGGTCTCGTCGACCGCCGGCCGTTCTACCGGGGTACTCGTGTCGGTGTTCACCGGGGTCTCCGTTGTCTTTGGACGTTCCTTTGGCGGATCCTCGTTGACCCAAGACCCACGCTACGGACGCCCTTCCCGGCGCGCCTGAGGCAAAGGTCCCCGCCTGCAAATCCCGCGCCCCGCCCCCTCTCCCCGCGACAGCCGACTTTTGCCCGACAGC
>NZ_VDFS01000037.1:101610-117832 GCF_006151955.1 Georgenia sp. 311
CGCCCGAGAGCCGACTTTCGCCCGACTGCGGACTTTCGCGCGACAGCCGACTTTCGCGCGACAGCCGACTTCTGCGCGACAGCCGACTTTCGCGCGACAGCCGACTTCTGCGCGATCGTCAGACGCTCGGGGCGTCCAGCTCCGCGCTCGTCGGCGGGTTCGCGCCGGCACGCGACACCGTGATCGCGGCGATCCGTGCCGCCCGCTCGAGCACCGTGCGCACCGTCGCCTCGTCGATCTCCCGCAACCGCTCGCGCCGGTCCGCGCCGAGCAGATCCGCCCGCGCGAGCCCGTCGATGATCCCGGCCATGAACGAGTCACCGGCACCCACGGTGTCGACGACGGCGACCTTGGGCGCCACCACGCTCACCTCGGCGCCACCGGCCGTCAGCGCGAGCGCCCCCGCCCCACCCCGGGTGACGACGACGAGCGCGGGGCCGAGCGCGAGCCAGCCGCGCAGCACGTCGGTGAGCTCCTCACCGGGGGCGAGCCAGGCGACGTCCTCGTCGGACACCTTGACGACGTCGGCACGGGCGACGAGGCCTTCGACCAGGCTCCGGGCCTCGGCCGCCGAACCCATGATCGCGGGCCGGGCGTTGGGGTCGTAGGTGATCGTCGCGGTGCGCGCGGCCGCGTCGAGCAGGCGCGCGGTCTTCCTGGCAGCCGGCTCGAGGACGGCGCTGATCGACCCGGTGTGGACGACGGACGGCACCTCGGCGACGTCGGGCAGGTCGCAGGTGATGTCGAAGACGTAGTCGGCGGCGCCGTCGGCGTCGAGCCGGGCAAGAGCCGTGGAGGTGCGGGCGGCGGCGTCGGAGCCGGCGGCCACGCGCACGCCGTCGCGCTCCAGGTGGGCCCGGATCCGCCGTCCCCGCTCGTCGTCGCCGAACCAGGTGGCGAGCTCGACCGCGTGGCCCAGTCGCGCCAGCCCGACGGCGACGTTGGCCGGGCTGCCGCCGACGTGCTCCACGGCGTCCTGGCCGGTCCGCTCGACGATGTCGATGAGGCTCTCGCCGAGGACGAGCACCGAGGGCGCGCTCATACCTCCTCCTGGCCGTCCGTGCCGGCGGCGCGTCCCTGCTGGGCGGCGGCGAGCCGCTCCCGCGCACCGTCGAGCCACTCCTGGCAGCGGGTGGCCAGCGCCTCACCGCGCTCCCACAGCTCCATCGACTCCTCGAGCGTCGCGGCGCCGGTCTCGAGCCGCCGGACGACGTCCTGCAGCTCCTCACGCGCCTGCTCGTAGCTCAGCTTCGCCACGTCCGGGTTGGTCATGCGCCAAGTCTGGCAGAGCGTGAGGAGTGGACCTCCGGGCCCTCCGTGCCGTCACCCGCCCCTGCGACAGCAGACGCGTCCGCGGCGTTCAGAAGTCGGCTCTCGCGCACAACTCGGCTCTCGCGCACAAGTCGGCTCTCGCGCACAAGTCGACTGTCGCGGGGAGTGGGGGTCCTGGGGGCCTCGGATCGGGAGGCGGGCGGGCGGGACGGTGGTCGGCAGGCGGGCGGGGACAGGGGCGTCAGAGGATGGGGGCGGTGTCCTCGAGGACCTCGGTGACGAGGGCGGCGATGGCCGAGCGCTCGGACCGGGTGAGGGTCACGTGGGCGAACAGCGGGTTGCCCTTGAGCATCTCGACGACGGCGGCCACACCGTCGTGCCGGCCCACCCGCAGGTTGTCGCGCTGGGCGACGTCGTGGGTGAGGACCACCCGGGAGTTCTGACCGATCCGTGAGAGCACGGTGAGGAGCACGTTGCGTTCGAGGGACTGCGCCTCGTCGACGATGACGAAGGTGTCGTGCAGCGACCGGCCGCGGATGTGGGTGAGCGGCAGGACCTCGAGCATCCCGCGCCCCATCACCTCGTCGACCACGTTGCGGTCCACCAGCGCCCCGAGGGTGTCGAACACGGCCTCGGCCCACGGGTTCATCTTCTCCGCCTCGGTGCCCGGCAGGTAGCCGAGGTCCTGGCCGCCGACGGCGTACAGCGGTCGGAAGACGACGACCTTCTTGTGCTCGCGGCGCTCGAGCACGGCCTCGAGCCCGGCGCACAGGGCGAGTGCGGACTTGCCGGTGCCGGCCCGTCCGCCGAGGGAGACGATGCCGACCTCCGGGTCGGTGAGCACGTCGATGGCGATGCGCTGCTCGGCGCTGCGGCCGCGCACCCCGAAGACCTCGCGGTCCCCACGCACGAGGCTGAGGGTGCGGTCCGGGCGCACCCGGCCCAGGGCCGAGCCGCGCCCCGAGTGGAGCACGACGCCGGTGTGGCACAGCTCGCCGGCGAGGTCCTCGGCCATCGACAGACCGTCGAGGGCGATCCGCTCCTCCCCGAAGAGGGTGGCCATCTCCTCGTCAGTGAGGTTGGCCGTCGTCATCCCGGTCCAGCCGGACTCCACGACCTGCTGGGCGCGGTACTCCTCGGCGCTGAGCCCGACGGCCGAGGCCTTGACCCGCATCGGCAGGTCCTTGGAGACGACGGTGACCTCGCACCCCTCGGCGGCGAGGCTCGCGGCGACGGCGAGGATGCGGCTGTCGTTGTCCCCGAGGCGCAGGCCCGAGGGCAGGACGGTGGGGTCGGAGTGGTTGAGCTCCACGCGCAGGGTGCCGCCGGCGGTGCCGATCGGGATCGGGGTGTCGAGCCGGCCGTGGTGGACGCGCAGGTCGTCGAGCAGGCGCAGCGCGGCGCGCGCGAAGTAGCCGAGCTCGGGGTGGTGGCGCTTGCCCTCGAGCTCGGTGATGACGACGACGGGCAGGACGACGTCGTGCTCGGCGAACCGCCCGATCGCGTAGGGGTCGGAGAGCAGCACAGAGGTGTCGAGCACGTAGGTGAGTCGCTGGGGCACGGCGTCCTCGGTGCCGGGCACAGGTGCCTGCCCGAGATCGGCGGACAGGTCCGGCTGCTGGATCAGCGTGGTCATGTAGGAGCTCCCTCCGGCGCGTCGGCGCAGCGGGACGGCGCCGGCTCGGTGAGTGGCAGGTGGCCGGCCGGCGGTGGGCCGGCGGCCCCCACGCGTGGTGCTGCATCCATCGGCGGGCCTCCCCGAAGGGCAGCGGGTGTGCTGCCCGTCACATCTGACGCTACGACCTCCTCGCCCGGGAGCGCGGGAGGACACACCCGGGCGCGGGAGCGCGGGTCCCGCAGGTCACCCCGCTCAGCGGCCGAGACGGCGCTCGCGCTGGGCGTAGTCGCGCAGGGCGCGCAGGAAGTCCACGCGCCGGAAGTCGGGCCAGTAGACCTCGCAGAAGTAGTACTCGCTGTGGACGCTCTGCCACAGGAGGAAGCCGCCCAGTCGCTGCTCGCCGGAGGTGCGGATGACGAGGTCGGGGTCCGGCTGGCCCTTGGTGTAGAGGTGGTCGGCGATGTCCTCGATGCCGATGGCCTCGGCCGCCTCCTCGAGGTGGAGGCCACGGTCGGCGTAGGACCGCAGCAGGGACCGCACGGCGGCGGTGATCTCGTAGCGCCCGCCGTAGCCGATGGCGACGTTGACGCCCATCCCGGTGACGTCGGCGGTCCGTTCCTCGGCGCGGGCGAGGCGCTCGGCGACCTCCTTCGGCAGGAGCTCGAGCGCGCCGACGACGCGCAGCCGCCACCGCCCGGTCTCGGCGAGGGACTCCACGGCGGAGCAGATGATCTCGAGGAGCTCGGCGACCTCCTCGGCGTCGCGCTGGAGGTTGTCGGTGGACAGCATCCACAGGGTGACGATCTGCACCCCGGCGTCCTCGGCCCAGCCGAGCACCTCGGTGATCTTGTCCGCGCCCTTGCGGTGCCCGTGCGAGGCGGGGTTGCCGAGCGCGCGGGCCCAGCGCCGGTTGCCGTCGAGGATGACGCCGACGTGGCGCGGGACCGCGCTCTTGTCGAGGGCGCGGGCGAGCCGGCGCTCGTACAGCCCGTACAGCAGGCGAGGGGGCCGCATGATTCTGGCGCACTCCTGTCGACGACGTCGGGGCTGGCTGGTCGGATATCAGGCTACTCCGCGCGCGACACCTCGCCGCCGCCGACCTGGTCTACGCTGTCGGAGGTTACGCAACCGTAGGTTTCGATCTTCCGAGGGGTGAGGGATGGGCCGACCAGACGCCCACGACACTGTCCGCCACGCCGCCGACGCTGTCGGGGAGCAGGCCGAGGCGATCATCGACGCCGTCAAGCCGCGCCTGCGCGGCGCGATCCACGCCGGGACCGCTCCGATCGCCCTCGTCCTGGGCATCGTGCTGGTCGTCCTGGCGCCCGCCGGTGCCGCGCGCACCTCCACGGCCGTCTTCGCCGTGACAGCGGTGCTGCTCTTCGGCACGAGCGCGGTCTACCACCGCGGCACCTGGTCCGCGCCGGTCGGGGCGGCGCTGCGTCGGCTCGACCACGCGAACATCTTCCTGCTCATCGCCGGCACCTACACGCCGCTGGCCGTGCTGCTGCTGCCGCCGGACACGGCCACGGTGCTTCTCACCGTCGTGTGGGTCGGGGCCGCGGCGGGCATCCTCATGCGCGTGTTCTGGCTGGACGCCCCGCGCTGGCTCTACGTGCCGATCTACATCGCGCTGGGCTGGGTGGCCGTGTGGTTCCTGCCCGACTTCTTCCGCAACGGCAGCCCGTCGATCATGTGGCTGGTCATCGCCGGCGGCGTGTCCTACACGGCGGGCGCGGTCGTCTACGGGCTCAAGCGGCCCAACCCGAGCCCGCGGTGGTTCGGCTTCCACGAGATCTTCCACGTCGGCACCGTGGGCGGGTACCTGTGCCACGCGGCGGCGGTGCTCCTCGCCCTGCACGCCGCGCGCTGAGCCTCAGCGGTCGCCGGGCCGGTCCCCCGGCGCGGCGGCCGCGTCCTGCGCTCCGGCCTCCTCGGCCGTGCGCTCCTGGCGCAGCTTGTCGTGGTCGATCCGGCGCACGTGCTTGACGAGCGAGCGGAACAGCAGCCAGCCGGCCACGGCGAGGGCGAAGAACATGACGAAGCCCGCGATCCCGGGCGACACCGTGTAGATCGTCATCTCGGACGGAGTGGGGTCGGGCGTCTGGGCGGCGACGGCGAGCAGCGCCGGCCCGAGGAGGGTGGTCACGCCACCAGCCTACGCAGCCCGGCGAACAGGTCGTCCTCGGGCAGCTCGACGGGCACACGCGACTCGGCCAGCTCGAAGTCCTCGAAGGGCCACACCTCACGCTCGACGTCGCGTGGCACCTCGAAGAAGAAGCCGTCCGGGTCGATCTGCGTGGCGTGGGCGCGCAGCGCCTCGTCGCGCCGGTCGAAGTAGTCCTCGCAGCGGATGCGGGTCGTCACCGTTCGCTCCGGGCGCCGGGAGGCCCGCTCGAGCCACTCGTCGAAGGGCGAGACGAGCCCGCGCTCGTGCATGGCGGTGGAGATCGCCTCGATGCGCGCGTAGGAGAAGCCGACGTCGTAGTACAGCTTGGAGACCTCCCACGCCGGACCTGCCTGCGGGTACTGCTCGGGGTCGGCGGCCGCGTGGAACGCGGCCACCGAGATCTCGTGGCAGCGGACGTGGTCGGGGTGGGGGTAACCGCCGAGCTCGTTGTACGTCGTCATGACGTGGGGGCGGAAGGTGCGGATCTCCCGGACCAGCGCACCGACGGACTCCTCGAGAGGCACGAGCGCGAAGCAGCCCTCCGGCAGCGGCGGCAGCGGGTCCCCCTCGGGCAGCCCGGAGTCCACGAAGCCGAGCCACACGTGCTCGATCCCCAGCGCCTCGGCCGCCGCCGCCATCTCCCGACGCCGGTAGGCGGGCATGTCCGCGAGGATCGTCTCGTCGTGGGCGAGCTTGGGGTTGAGGATGGAGCCGCGCTCGCCCCCGGTGCAGGTCACCACCCGCACGCGTTCACCCTCGGCGGTGTACCGAGCCATCGTCGCGGCACCCTTGCTCGACTCGTCGTCGGGGTGCGCGTGCACCGCCATGAGGCGCATCGGCTCGCTCACTGTCAGTCTCCTCCTGCTCTCGACCGGCCTCGATTCTCGCCCGCCGCGGTCCTCGCGGGCAATGTCGGTGCTCGCGGGTCGGGGACAATGGGCGCCGTGAGCACGAACGACGACGAGACCCGCGCCGCCCTGGCCGCGCGGTACGGCCTGCCCCCGGACGCCGCGACCCGACGCCGCCGACGCGTCCTGCTCGCCGCGCTCGCGCTCCTCGCCGTCGCGGCGTTCGTCGTCCTCGCCGTCGTCTCCACCGACGAACCGGTGCGGGCCGACGAGGCGGCGCTCACCGTCGTCGACGACTCCGCCGTCGAGGTGAGTCTCCTCGTCCACCGGGAGCCCGGGACCGAGGCGGAGTGCACCGTCCTCGCCCTCAACTCACGGTTCGCGCAGGTCGGCGTGGCCCGGGTGCCGGTCCCCGCCTCGGACGAGCGCAGCACCCTCGTCACCACCCGGGTGGCGACCACCGAGCCCGCGGTCGGCGCCCGCGTCCAGGAGTGCCACGCGACACGGTAGGCAAACGGAACGGCTGTTCGACCCGGGTTTGCTATCCTGGCGGCCATCGCCCGCGCGGCGAGCAACGTCGCCTCGCCCGTCGCGGCGACACGCCTGACACGCAGACACACATACGAGGAAGCCTCGGCCCGCTCAGCGGCCGGGGCTCATGATTTTTGTTGGAGGAGGGAACGTGGCCGAGACAGCGACCACCTGGCTGACCGAGGAGGCGTACAACCGCCTCAAGGCAGAGCTGGAGCACCTCACGGGGCCCGGGCGCGCGGAGATCACCGAGCGCATCGAGGCTGCCCGTGCCGAGGGTGACCTCAAGGAGAACGGCGGCTACCACGCTGCCCGCGAGGAGCAGGGCAAGCTGGAGGGACGGATCGTCCAGCTGACCGAGCTGCTGCGCAACGCGCACGTCGGCGAGGCGCCGGCGGACGACGGCATCGTCGAGGCCGGCATGGTCGTCACCGCGACCATCGCCGGTGAGAAGGAGGTCTTCCTCCTGGGCTCGCGAGAGGGCGCTCGCGACGTCGACGTCGAGGTGTTCTCCGAGCGCTCGCCGCTCGGGGCGGCCGTCGTGGGCCACAAGGCCGGCGACAAGGTCTCCTACGAGGCACCCAACGGCAAGTCGATCTCCGTGGAGATCCTCGAGGTCAAGCCCTTCACGGGCTGAGTCCTGCCGCGAGCGGGGTGTCGGTGGCTGCGGCCACCGGCACCCCGTTCGCGTCTACCCGACCGAGCGGAAGACCACGCCGTAGCCCTCGGCGTGGAGCCGGGCGACGACCTCGTCGCAGTGGTCGGTCCCCTTCGTCTCGAGCTCGACGCCGATGAGCACCTCGGCGAGGCCGAGGCCCGTGCCCGTGCGGTCGTGCTGGACGCTGACGACGTTCGCCCCGGTCGTCGCGAGCACGGCGAGCAGGCCGGCCAGCGAACCGGGCTCGTCCGGGACCCGGACCTTCATCCGGAGGTAGCGGCCGGCGGCGACGAGGCCGTGGCGCAGGATGCGCTGGAGGACGAGCGGGTCGACGTTGCCGCCCGACAGGACGACGACGACCGGCCCCTCGAGCGCGCCCGCGCCGTCGAGCAGGGTGGCCACCCCGGCGGCGCCGGAGGGCTCGACGACGAGCTTGGCCCGCTCGGCGAGCAGGAGCATCGCCCGGGCGATCTGCTCCTCGCTCACCGTGAGGACGGCGTCGACGTGGGCGCGCACGATCCCCAGGGTGAGCTCCCCGGGGGCAGGGACGGCGATGCCGTCGGCGATCGTCCGCATCCGGGTGAGTGCGACCGGGTGGCCCGCAGCGAGCGACGCGGGGAACGCGGCCGCGCCCTCGGCCTGGACACCGACGACGCGGACGTCGGCGCCCGTGGCGTGCACGGCGGCCGCGACGCCGGCGAGCAGACCCCCGCCGCCCGTCGGGACGAGGATGGTGCGGACGTCAGGGACCTGCTCGAGGATCTCCAGGCCGAGCGTGGCCTGGCCGGCGACGACGTCGGCGTGGTCGAAGGGCGGGATGAGAACGCGTCCGGTGGCGGCGGCCTCCCGCTGCGCGGCGACGAGTGTCTCGGCGAGCGTCGCGCCCTCCTGGCGGACCTGCGCGCCGTAGCCGCGGGTGGCGGCGAGCTTGGGCAGCGCGGCGTTCCGCGGCATGTAGACGAGCGCCGAGACGCCGAGCTCCCGTGCCGCGAGCGCGACACCCTGGGCGTGGTTGCCGGCGCTGGCGGCGACGACGCCGCGGGCCTTCTCCCCCGGGCTCAGGCGCGAGAGCCGCACGTAGGCGCCGCGGAGCTTGAAGGAGCCGGTGCGTTGGAGGTTCTCGCACTTGAGGTGGACGGGGACGCCGGCGACGGCGCTGAGCGAGGTGCTCTCCTCGACGGGCGTGCGGGTCGTGACGCCCTGCAGGAGCCGGGCGGCGTCCTGGAGGTCGGTGAGGTCGAGCGGTGGGATCACGGCTGGGCGGGGCGGTCGGGTGTGTCCGGGGTGCCGGGCAGGTCCGCGGGGGCGTCCTCGTCGGAGGTGACCGAGGCGGTCTGCATCGCCTTGTCCTCCTCGTCCTCCTCCTCCTCGGTGGTGCTCGACTCGAAGGAGTCCTTGATGGAGCGGAACAGGGTGCCCGGTGGCCCGCCGGGCCGGTGCCAGTCCGTCGCGGCTCTCGGGTGCTTGTCGTGGCCGGCGAGGTAGAGGACCACGGTGTTGACCACGGCGGCGACCGGCACCGCGAGGAGCGCGCCGAGGACGCCGGCCACACCGGTCCCGGCGGTCACGGCGAGCAGCACCGCGACCGGGTGGAGGGACACGGCGTTGCCCATGAGCCACGGCTGCAGGACGTTGCCCTCGAACTGCTGCACGGCGAGGACGATGACGAACATGATGACCGCGGTCCGGACGTCCTGGTCGACGAGCGCGACGAGGACCGCGACCGAGCCGCTGATCAGCGCACCGACGATGGGGATGAACGCGCCCAGGAACACGAGGATCGTCAGCGGCAGGACGAGCGGCAGGCCGAGGATCCAGGCGCCCAGGCCGATGCCGAGGGAGTCGACGAAGGCGACGAGGATCTGGGTGCGGGCGTAGCCGCCGAGCGTGATCCAGCCGCGGATGCCGGCCTCGTTGGCCCGGCTGCGGGCGCGGACCGGCATGAGGCGCACGAACCACTGCCAGATCCGGCGCCCCTCCTTGAGGAAGAAGAACAGGCAGAAGATCGAGATGAGCACCCCGGCGACGATCTCGGTGAGGGTGGTCGTCGCGGCGAGCGCGCCGGACGCGAGCGCCCCCGCGTTCGTCTCGACCTGCGCGAGCGCCTCGTCGATGTAGGCCTGGAGCTGGTCCTGGTCGATGCCGAGCGGTCCGTCGGACACCCAGGCGAGGAGCTCGTCGAAGCCGCGGACCGCCTGGTCGGCGAGGTCGGTGAAGCCGTTGATGATGGAGCGGCCGGCGAGGGTGAGCAGGCCGGAGACGACCGCGACGACGCCGAGGAGGGTCACGATCGCGGCGAGCGTGCGCGGGAAGCGGAGGCGCTTGCGGAGCCAGGCCGAGACCGGGTCGAGGAGGACGGCGAGGAGGATCGCGATGACGAAGGCGACGACGACGGTCTTGAACACGACGACGACGTAGCCGACGAGCGCGGCTGCCGCGGCGATAGCGAGGAACCGCCACGCCCACGCGGCGGCGGCGCGGACCGGGTAGGGCACCGCGTACTGGGCGGGTTCCTCGGTCGCGCGGGCCGGACGGACGGGCGCCGTCGGTGCCTGCGGGAGGTCCAAGGGCTCCGCGCGTCGCTCCGGCGTCAGCCGGGCGAGCCACCCGGGCCTGTTCTCGGTCATGGTCCCCGCAATCGGTGTGGTGTGAGAGCCGAACCACAGCCTAGGGGAACGCTCGGACACCACCGGCACCCCAGGGACCTGGCCGGCGCGACTCAGGAAACACTCAGGTTGCTGTGGTGTTCTAATGGGCAGCGCCGGCTGCCGTCCCCCCGCGGCAGTCGGCGCCTTACTTCTCACCGGAGGTGGCGTCCGTGTTCTTCTCCCGACCGACCCCGCGTATGGTCACCGCCGCCGAGGCCCTGCCCGGCCGCCCGACCCCCTTCACCGTCCCGGAGCGCCACGAGGTGCTCGGCACGCCGCTGCGCGGCCCGTGGCCGGAGGGCACCGAGGTCCTCTACGTCGCGATGGGCTGCTTCTGGGGCGCCGAGCGCATCTTCTGGCGGCTCGACGGCGTCGTGACCACGGCTGCCGGCTACCTCGGCGGGTTCACCCCGAACCCGACGTACGAGGAGGTGTGCACCGGGCGCACCGGGCACACCGAGGCCGTGCTCGTCGCCTACGACCCCGCCCGCACCGACCCCGAGCGGCTGCTCAAGGCGTTCTGGGAGAACCACGACCCGACGACGCCCAACCGCCAGGGCAACGACGTCGGCACCCAGTACCGCTCGGCGATCTACTGGACCACCCCCGGGCAGCAGCGCGCCGCCGAGGCCACCCAGGAGGCCTTCGGCCGGGTGCTGGCCGACGCCGGGCACGGGCCCATCACCACCGAGCTCGCCCCGGCCGGCACGTTCTACTACGCCGAGGACTACCACCAGCAGTACCTGCACAAGAACCCCGGCGGGTACTGCAACCACGGCCCCAACGGCTACACCTGCCCCGTCGGTCTGCTGCGTCAGGACCAGGTCCCGGCGCAGGTCGACGTCGCCCCGCCGAACGACTGACGACACGGACCCGGCAGGACAGTGCCGGTCGAGGTCACTCGTCATCGACGTTGCTGCGCGTCCCGTCCGCCGGTTCAAATGGTCGCGCCGGGCCGGTAGGAGCCGCTGACGACGACGGTCTGCGGCTCGCCCGCCCCCTCGCCGAGGAGCAGGTCGACCGCGATCCGTGCCGCCATCCGGGTGTCGAGGTGGACCGTGGACAGCGCCGGACTGGTGCTGATCGGCAGCGCGTCGTCGCAGCCGAGGATGCGGAAGTCTCGCGGCGGGCGGTAGCCACGGGCCCCCATACCGTCGAGCACACCGTGGGCGACGATGTCGTCGAAGGCGACGACGAGCTCGTGGCTGCGTATCTCCACGCTTCTCACGACCTCGCGCGCCGCCTCGTACGTCGGCTCCGACAGGCTCAGCCGCCGGTAGGGCACCCCGTGTCGCTCGGCGGCCGCCCTCGCGCTCTCCTCACGCTCGGTGTTGGGCCACCACCGCTCGTCACTGCCGATGTAGCTGACCCCCGAGATGCCCTTCTCCGCGCCGTCCTCGACCGCGTCCGCGATGGCCCCGGCCGCGGAGACGAGGACCGTGGGGATGCCCTTGACCTGCGCGTTGATCAGGATGGTCGGGACCTCCCGGGCGATGACGCGCACCTGGGCCGCGGACATGCGCGGTGAGGCGAGGATGAGCCCGGCGACGTCGTGGCTGACGAGGCGCGCGAGCTGCTGCTCCCGGTTGGCGTTGTGCTCGCTGCTGAGGATGTAGAGGGAGTACCCCTGCTCCTCGGCGTTGAGCTGCGTGGCGTGCACGAGCGGCGGGAAGAACGGGTTGGACAGGTCGGGCACGATGAGCCCGAGGGCGGAGGACCGCCCTGTGCTCAGCGCCTTGGCGTGCCTGTTGTGCCGGAAGCCCAGCTCCTCGGCCGCGGCCTTGACCCGCGCGACGGTCTCGGCGCGCAGCCGGTGAGGGTGGTTGAAGGCTCGCGACGCGGTCGAGGCCGAGACTCCCGCCGTCCGCGCGACGTCGGCGATGGTCACGGCCACGGCCCGTCCCCCCTTGGCGTTCGTCACCGGGTTCGCGCCCCGCTTCCGGTGACCACCTGCAGAGCCTGGAAGTCGCGGTCCCACAGGACGAGGGATGCCATCGACCCGGGCGTGATCGTCCCGATGACGTCGCCGCCGCCGAGCTCGGCGAACAGGCGCCCCGGTACGCGCGTGGCCATCGCGAAGACCTCCGAGCGGGACAGCCGGGTCCCGGCCAGCGCGAACCGGACGCAGTCGGCCAGCGAGACCGCGGAGCCGGCGAGCAGTCGCTGGTCGCTCGCGAGGGCGAGGCGTCGGTCGGCCGAGAGGACGACCTCACCGCCCACCGGCGTGGTGTACCGCCCCGGCGGCGAGCCCGCGAGCGCGACGGAGTCCGAGACGAGGAAGCAGTGGTCCACCCCCTTGGCCCGGACGACGGTCTCGACGACGGTGGCCGGCAGGTGGTGGCCGTCGGCGATCAGCCCTGCGTCCAGCGTGGGGTCGGCGATCTGCTCCCACAGGAGGTTGGGGTGCCGGGCTATCTCCGAGCGCACCCCGTTGCCGAGGTGGGTGGAGAGCGTGGCGCCGGCCACCGAGGCACCGGCGACCTGCTCGGCCGTGGCGTGCGTGTGGCCGATCGCCACGTGCACCCCGAGCCTGCGGAGAGCCGCGACCTTCCGCGGCGCGTCGTCCCAGTGGGGCGACACGGTGA
The DNA here is from genome assembly GCF_006151955.1 of Georgenia sp. 311. NCBI lineage: Bacteria > Bacillati > Actinomycetota > Actinomycetes > Allobogoriellales > Allobogoriellaceae > Georgenia > Georgenia sp. 311. The sequence goes on from NZ_VDFS01000037.1 coordinate 113,941, forward strand.
CGTAGCCGATCGGGAAGATCTCGTGCCAGCGACGGACCTCGTCGACGGCGATGTCCCGCACGTGCTCGACGGCGTGCGCTCCCCGCGGGCCGTCGTGCGGCGAGATGAACGGGCCCTCGATGTGGGCGGCCCGGATCGCGCCGGCCACGACCGGGTCCTGGGCGACGGCGTCGGCCAGGACCCGCAGGATCCGTGCGATGTGTTCGTGGTCCTGCGTGATGACGGTGGGGACCCAGGCACCCGTCCCGTGCCGGGCGAGCTCGCGCACCATGGCCGACACGTCGTCCACCGTGAGGTCGACGGAGTTGACGTCGATCCCACCGAAGCCGTTGACCTGCAGGTCCACGAGGGCGTGGCTCAACCACGGCAGGTCGGCCGCTGTGTCGAGCAGCTCGACGTCCTGGACCGTCCCGGCACGGACCGAGACGCGCACCGGGCGTCCCGTGAGGACGTCGCGCCCCTCATAGGCCTCAGCCGACACGGGACATCGCCTCCTCGTCGACGAGGACGGTCGTGACCGGGTGCTCCCGCAGGGCGGTCGCCGGCACGGCGTTGCCCACGGGCTCCTCGAGCATCGCCCTCACCGCCTCCGCCTTGGCCTCTCCCAGCACTGAGCACACGATGGCACGGGAGGCGAGCATCCGGGGGACGGTCACGGTGACGGCGTGCTCCGGCACGGCACCGAGCGCGGGGAACAGCCCTTCGTCGACCTGCTGCACCCGTGACGCGCGAGCGAGGCGGATGTGCCGCACGGGCAGCGGGTCCTGCAGGTCGCAGCCCGGGTCGTTGAAGGCAAGGTGCCCGTTGATCCCGATCCCGCACAGGACGAGGTCGAAGTCCCCGGCGGGCAGCAGCGCCGCGTAGGCCGCCGCGGCGGACTCCGGGTCTCCCCCGGCGTCGATGCGCTCGAAGGTCGCCTGGTGACCGGCGGGCAGCTGGTCGAAGTACGTGCGGCCCAGCCACGCACCGAAGGCCTGCGGCGCGTCCTCGGGGAGGCCGACGTACTCGTCCATGTGGAAGTAGCGCACCGGCTTGTCGTGGATGTCGGCGGCAGCGAGCGCCCGCAGGACGGGGATCTGGCTGGGCGCCGCGGCGAGCAGCACCGTGGCCGCTCTCCCCTCGGCGTGTGCCCGGCTGATGGCCGCGACCGCCAGCCGGGCGCCGGCCGCACCGAGCTCGTCGTGGGTGCGGTTCCGGATGAGTTCAAGCATCAGGGTTCTCCAGTGTCAGAGGTAGCGGATGCGACCCTTGAAGCGGTCGACGAGCTTCGCGTTGGCCTCGTCGCCGCCCGGCGCGTTGCCGCTCGTCCACACGGCGGGCCGGCCGCCCTCCTTGAGCACCCGCTCGATGGTGAGCATCTGGATGGCGTTCATGAGGAAGGCGTTGGCGAAGGTCGAGACCGCACCGGCCGGCGGCACGTCGCCCTCGAAGGACATGACGGCGTCACCGACGGGCACCAGCGAGTCGAGGAAGAGGTCCGCGAGGTCGTGGAGGTTCTGCTTCGACGGGTGGCGGGCCGGGTGGTCCGGGCCGATCGTCTCGGCGTGCTGCCGGGAGCTGACGCCGACCACGGTCGCACCGAGCTCCTTGGCGCGCATCGTCGAGTCGATGACGGCGGAGTTCATCCCGTAGGAGTTGACGACGAGGATGAGGTCGCCCTCGCCGAGGCCGGAGTTGTCGATGACGACGCGGCCGTAGCCGGGGGTGCGCTCCATGGCCATCGACCGCAGCGCCCCGCTGGAGAGCATCGTGCCCTCGTCGAGGATCGCGGCGATGTTCATGAGCCCGCCGGCGCGGAAGAAGGCCTCCTGGCTGGCGATGTTGGCGTGGCCGCCCGGCCCGTACACGTAGATGAGGCGGTCCTCGCGCACGCGGCGCGCGGTCTCGTCGATGACGAGCGGGAGGACCTTCTCGTTGACCTCGATGACGCGGCTGAGCATGCCGGAGATGTAGGCGTGGTAGGTGTGGAGCATCGTCGTTCCTTTCGAGGGCGACCGCACTCAGAAGAGCAGGCCGGGGAGGCCTGCGGTGAGCGCCGGGATGAAGGTGGTCAGGACGACCACCACGAAGTAGACGAGGATGAACGGGACCGCCTCCCGCACGAGGGGGGAGAACTGGACCCGTGCCAGCTTGGTGGTGACGAACAGCAGGGCACCCACCGGTGGCGTGATCAGGCCGACCATGAGGTTGACGACGATCATCGCCGAGTAGTGGATCGGGTCGATGCCGAGCGCGATCGCGCTGGGCAGGAGGACCGGCACGAAGATGAGGATCGCCGGGATGGCGTCCATGATCGTGCCGAGCAGCAGGAACAGGAGCATGGTGAGGAGCAGGAACGTCACCGGTCCGAACCCGGCGTCCTGCACGAACTCGTCGACGCGGGTCCCGAGCCGGGTGAGCGCGACGATGTAGGTGAACCCACCGACCGCGGCGAAGATCATCATGATCGTCGCGGAGAACAGGGCGGTCTGGGAGAACACCTGGAAGACCGAACGCAGGTCGAGGGACTTGTAGACCAGTCCGAGGACCAGCACGTACGCCGAGGACAGGATCGAGATCTCGGTGACGGTGGCGAAGCCGCCGATGACCCCGGCGATGATGAGGATCGGGGTGAGCAGCGCGGGCACCGCACGGACGGTCACCGCGCGCAGTCCCGCCTCGCGGTACGGGTTCACGGCCGCCGTGTCCGGGATGCGCGCCGTCCCCCGGCTGCGCAGGACCACGACGAGGAAGAGCCCGGCGATGAGCAGCACGCCGGGCACGATGCCCGCCATGAACAGCTGGCCCACGGACAGCGAGGTCACGAGAGCGACGAACACCATCGGCACGCTCGGCGGGATGACGGGCCCGAGCACCGCGGAGGAGGCGACCACTGCCGCCGAGAACTCCTGGCGGTAGCCCGAACGCTTCATCATCGGGAGCATCGAGGAACCGATCATGGAGGCCGCCGCGGGCGCCGACCCGCTCACGGTCGAGGCGAACGCGCTCGCCCCGATGACGGTGTACGCCAGCCCGCCCTTGATCCCACCGATGAAGTACATGAGGAACGCGACGATGCGCTCGGTCAGTCCCGCCTTCGACATGAGCGAGCCCATGAGGATGAAGAACGGGATGGCGAGCAGCTCGTAGGAGTCGACGCCGGCCGCCATCTGGGTGGGCAGCGCCGTGGCCGACCCGTAGTCACCGATGACGAGGGTGACGAGCACCGCGATGAGCATCGCGAGGAAGATGGGCGCACCGAGCGCCATCAGCCCGAACATCACGACGAAGAGGACACCGATCTCCATCACTTGGCCTCACCGCCCTCGGCGACGTCGGTCGGCTGCTGGCCCTGCAGGCTCATGAGGACCCCGAAGAGGACCATGAATAACCCGAGGACGGGCACGGCGAGGTAGGCGTACCCCGTCGGGATGCCGAGCTGGATGTACTGGATGTCCATGCGGTTCATGGCCACCGCGGCGCCGGAGACGAGGAGGATGAACCCGATCCCCACCTCCAGGGCGCGCACGACGAGTGCGCTCACCGTCCGGAACGCAGCTGGCGCACGCTGGACGACGAAGTCGACGAGCAGGTGCTCGCGAAGGCCGATGGCGGCGGAGGCGCCGATCATGATGACCCACGTGACGAGGAGCCGGCTGAGGTCGTTGACCCAGATCCAGCCGCCCGTGATCGGCCTGGTGGCGATCTGGGCGACGTTGACGAGGAACAACGCCAGCAGCACGGCACCGGCGATGGCGGCCAGTCGGGTGGAGATGCCCGTGACGAGCATGTCCCTCCTCGACGCCTGGGGCGGTGCGGAGTCCACTATGTCTCCCTTGGCTAGTGATTGTGCAAGCGCTTGCAATCCGCCGGGGCGGGAACCGGGCGAGCGGGCGCGGGTGGGGGTGCGCCC
>NZ_VDFS01000037.1:118147-124343 GCF_006151955.1 Georgenia sp. 311
GTCGAGCGTGCCCTCGGGCCACATGTCCCCGTCGAACTGGTCGAACTGCCCGTCCAGCGCCTCACGGAAGGCGTCCATGTCGACGTCCACGACGGTCATGTTCTCCTCGATGACGGCCATGGCCTCCTCGATCGTGGCCCGCGTCGCCTCGGTGACCTCCTCGCCGACGCGCTCCATCTCCTCCTCGAGGATCGAGCGGTGCTCCTCGCACAGGCCCTGCCACAGGTCGTCGTTGAAGTACCAGGCACGCACGTCGCGGATGTAGTCCGTCGGCATGTAGTAGTCCTGCACCTCGTAGATGCTGTTGTTCACCACCGCGACGGAACCGGTCTCCTGCGCGTCGACCACTCCCTGTCGGAGGGAGAAGTACAGGTCGGACAGGGCGATGACCTGGGGCTGTGCACCGAGCGCGACAGCGAACGCCTGCGGGATCGGGGCGTCCGCGATGCGGATGCGCAGGCCTTCCATGTCGGCCGGCGTCACGACCGGGCGGTTGGCGGTGAGCGCCCGCGGCTCGTTGTCCCCGGAGGCCTCGACGACCCGGACACCGGTGGCCTCGGCCGCCCGGTCGAAGATCTCGGCGAACTCCTCGGAGTCCAGCACCGCCTTGAACTGCTCGTAGCTGTCCCAGAGGAAGGGCACGGTCAGGGCCGTGAACTCCTCCGCGCCGGCCAGCGCCGAGTACGTCGAGATCGTCTCGTAGTAGACGTCGATCTCACCGCTCGCGACGCCTGCGTAGGCGTCGTTCATGTCGCCGAGCTGACTGTCGGGGAACACCTGCATGTCGATGGCACCGTCGGTGCGCTCCGCGACCCGCTCCGCCATCGCCTGGGCGGCAACCGTGCCGGGGTCGTTGGCCGTGCGGATCATCGCGACGCGGATGGCCTGGTCCTGGCACTGTCCCGCGTCGGCACCGCTCGAGTCACCGCCGCCCGCGCCCGTGAGAAACCCGCATCCGGTGAGCACCGTCGCTCCCAGCGCAGCAGCCGCAACCACCTTGACATTACGCATATGCCTACCTCCTCGTTAGGTGGCGCGAGCATGGCATGCAAGCGGTTGCACGTCAACAATCGGTCAATGACCCGGCAGCCGGGTCAGAACCGGGCTGGCTCAGCGGCGGTCAGACCGCCCGCAGGTCGGGCAGCCGCTCGGCGAGGGCGTCGAGCACGGCCTCACTGCCGGCGAAGACGCCGGACTCGCGGGGCCAGTGGACCAGGACGTCGGTGAAGCCCAGCTCCCGGGCCCGCCCGACGCTGTCCTCCACGTGGTCGACGGAGTCGAGGGTGTAGGCGGCGGTGTCGACGTCGAGGTAGCGGGGCTTGCCGGAGCGGCCGTGCTCGGCCTCGATCTCGGCGAACCGGGAGGCGAGGCGGGCCACGCCCTGCCACCACTGCGACTCGTCCGCGGCGGCGCCGTCCCCGACGGTCGCCCAGCCCTCACCGCTCCGGGCCGCGAGCGCCATCCCGCGCGGACCGTTGGCGGCGACGACGAACGGCATCCGCGGCCGCTGGGTGCTGCCGGGGATCATCCTGGCGTCGACGGCGGTGAAGTACTCCCCGGACCACGTCGTGCGGTCCTGGGTGAGCAGGAGGTCGAGCAGCTCGACGAACTCCGCGAAGCGGCGCTGGCGCTGCGGGCCGGTGAGGCGCGGCAGGCCGAGGACGTCGGCGTCCACGCCAGTGCCGCCCGAGCCCACGCCCAGGAGCACGCGCCCGCCGGAGACGTCGTCGAGCGACATGAGCTCCTTGGCGAACGTCACCGGGTGGCGGTAGTTCGGCGAGGCGACCCACGTGCCGAGGCGGATGGTCGACGTCACCGTCGCGGCCGCCGTCAGGGTCGGGACGGTGGCGAACCACGGCTCGTCGACGAGGCTGCGCCACGCGAGGTGGTCGAAGGTCCAGGCGTGGTCGAAGCCCATCCCCTCGGCGCGGCGCCACAGCTCGGCCCCCTCACGCCACCGCTGCTGGGGAAGGATCTCGATGCCGATGCGCACGGCGGGCACCTCTCTGCACAGGCGCGGGCGCCGTCGGCGGCACCGACGACGCCCGCGCAGGAGCTGATGGAAGGACTACTCGACGCCGACGATGTCGACGACGAAGACGAGGGTGTCCTCGCCGCCGATGCCGGCCTGCGGCACGCCGCGCGGGCCGTAGCCGTGCTCCGGCGGGATGGACAGGAGGACGCGCGAGCCGATCGCCTTGCCGACGAGGCCGTCGTCCCAGCCGCCGATGACCATCCCGACGCCGATCGGGAAGGAGATGGTCTGACCGCGGGTGTAGGAGCTGTCGAAGACGGGCCCGTCCCAGATCTGGCCGTGGTAGTTGACCACGATCGTGTTGCCTGCCTCGACGGCCGGGCCGTCACCGGCCTCGAGCACCTGCACCTGCAGGCCCTCGGGGGCGGGGGTGTCGGGGAAGGTCAGGGTGGGCTCGTCGCCGAAGCCGCCGGAGGCGGTGGGGAGGTCTGCGCTCATGGAAAGACCCTACGGTGCCGGGGGCGGCGGTGCGTACTCGGCGTCCGTGGCGTGCGCGCTCAGCGCCTGCGCCAGCGCGGTCAGCCCCTGGGCGAGCGCCCGCAGGTCCTGGGTGGCGAGGTGCTGGAGGATCTCCTCCCCCGCGCCCCAGCCTGCCGCCTCGTACTCCGCGACGACGGCGTGGCCCTGGTCGCTCAGGCCGACGAGCCGCACCCGCCGGTCGCCAGGGTCGGGCCGGCGCTCGACGAGGCCACGCTCGACGAGGCGGTCCACGAGACCGGACACCGTGGGCATCGAGACGTCGAGGTGCCGGGCGAGCTGGTGCCCCCCGACCGGGCCGTGGACGCGCAGCAGCATGAGGAGGCGCAGCTGCTGCATGGTCACCGGCGCCTCGGGCAGCGGAGCGCACCGGGGATGGGCGTGCAGCTGTGCGACGATCGCCCGGCGGGCGGCGTCCACCTCGGCGACGAGCTCAGCCGGCTGCTGGTCCACGTGTTACCTTTCTTTCGCTCTGCCTAAGTATTAGTCAGAGCCGATCTTTCCCGGCCCACTCTCCCACACGGAGCGCGCGTGTCCTCTCTTGCCCGGTTCAGCCTCTCCAACCGCGCGCTGGTCGCCCTGGCCACGGTCCTCGCCGTCCTCGGCGGCCTGTGGGCGACGTCGACGCTCAAGCAGGAGCTCATCCCGCCGCTCGACCTGCCCATCGTCGGCGTCGTCACCTCCTACCCCGGCGCCTCCCCCGAGGTCGTCGAGCAGCAGGTGAGCGACGTCGTCGAGCAGGCGGCGGGCGTCGTCGCGGGCCTCGAGGGCACGACGTCGACGTCGAGCGCCGGCTCCTCCGTCGTCCTCCTCGAGCTCGAGTACGGCACGAACGTCACCAACGCCCAGCAGGAGCTGCAGGCCGCCCTCACCCGCCTGGGCCCCGTGCTGCCCGAGGCCGCCGACTGGCAGGTCATCTCCGGCGGCATCGACGACCTGCCCGTCGTCCAGCTCTCCGCCGCGACGAGCGGGGACCAGGACGCCGCCGCCGAGGTGCTCCGCACCGTCGTCGTGCCCGAGCTCGAGCGCCTCGACGGGGTCCGTGACGTCCAGCTCAGCGGCGTGCAGGACGACCAGGTCCGTATCGACGTCGACCTGCCCGCCCTCGCCCAGGCCGGCCTCGACCCCACCGCCATCGGCCAGGCGCTCACCGCCAACGGCGCCGTCGTGCCCGGCGGGACGATCACCGAGGACGACCGCACCCTGTCGGTCCAGACCGGCGAGCGGCTCACCTCCGCCGAGGACGTCGCCGCCCTGCCCATCCCCACCGCGGCCGGCCCGGTGCGCCTCGACACGATCGCCGAGGTCACCTCCGAGCCCGCCACCGCCACCTCCTTCAGCCGCACCGACGGCACGCCGAGCTTCGGGCTGGCCATCACCAAGACGCCCGACGGCAACACCGTCGAGGTCTCCCACGAGGTCCAGGAGCTCATCCCCGAGTTCGCGACCGCGCTCGGTGAGGGCGCGGAGATCACCGTCGTCTTCGACCAGGCGCCGTTCATCGAGCAGTCGATCGAGGACCTCACCGTCGAGGGCCTGCTCGGCCTCGTCTTCGCCGTCGTCGTCATCCTGCTGTTCCTGCGCAAGTGGCGCCCGACGGCGGTGACCGCGCTGTCGATCCCGCTGTCGCTCATCGTCGCGCTCATCGGCCTGCGCACCGTGGGCTACACGCTCAACCTCTTCACCCTCGCCGCGCTCACCGTGTCCGTCGGCCGCGTCGTCGACGACTCGATCGTCGTCATCGAGAACATCAACCGGCACCTGTCCTACGGCAAGCCGCGCCGCCAGGCGATCCTCGACGCCGTGCGCGAGGTCGCCGGCGCCATCACCTCCGCGACGATCGCCACCGCCGCCGTGTTCGTGCCGATCGGTCTCGTCGGCGGGATGGTCGGTGAGCTCTTCCGGCCCTTCGCGTTCACCGCCGCGCTCGCCCTGCTCGCCTCCCTGTTCGTCGCGCTCACCATCGTCCCGGTGCTCGCCTACTGGTTCGTCCGCGGTCCGCGACCGGGTGAGGACCCCGCGGTCGTGCGCGCGGCGGCCGAGGAGAAGGAGCGCCGCTCCTTCCTCCAGCGCAGCTACGTCGGCACCCTGCGCGCCGCGCTGCGCCGCCCGTGGCTCGCCGTGCTCGCCGCCGTCGTCGTCCTCGCCGGGACGGCCGGCGCGGCCACCCAGCTGCAGACCCAGTTCATCGGGGACACCGGCCAGAACACCCTGTCGGTCACCCAGACGCTGCCCGCGGGCACGTCCCTGGCCGCCGCCGACGCCGCCGCCCAGCGGGTCGAGGAGGCCATCGCCGAGCTCGACGACGTGGAGACCTACCAGGTGACCGGCGGCTCCGGCGACGCCGCCATGGCGTTCTTCGGCTCGTCCAACGACACGATGTTCTCCATCACCCTCGACCTCGACGCCGACGCCGTCGCCGCCGAGGAGGAGCTGCGCGCCCTGCTCGCCGACGTCGAGGACGCGGGCGAGCTCACCGTGGCCACCGGCATGGCCGGGTTCGGGGGGAGCCTCGAGGTCGTCGTCAGCGGCGTCGACGGGGAGGACGTCGAGACAGCGGCGCAGCAGGTGCTCGACGCCGTCGCCGGCATCGAGGGCACCACCGACGTCACCTCCAACCTCGCCGCCGAGCTGCCCACCCTCCAGGTCCGGGTGGACCGGGAGGCCGCCGCGGCCCTCGGGCTCACCGAGGCGCAGGTCGGACAGACCGTCTCCACGGCGCTGCAGGGCACGACGCTCGGCGTCGTCAACACCGAGAACGGGCGCAACGAGATCGTCATGGAGGTCGGCGAGGCGCCGGCGACCCGTGAGGAGCTCGCCGCGCTGCCGCTGGCGACCCCGGCCGGCCCGGTCCCGCTGTCCCAGGTGGCCCAGGTCGAGGAGGTCGCCCAGCCGGTGACCATCACCCGGGCCGACGGGCTGCGCAGCGCGTCGATCACCGCGACGTCCACCGCCTCGGACCTCGGCCAGGTCACCGCCGCCCTCCAGGGCGCGCTGGACTCCCTCGACCTGCCCGACGGCGTCTCGGCAGAGGTCGCCGGGGTCAGCGCCGACCAGGAGGAGGCCTTCGCCAACCTCGGCCTCGCGCTGCTCCTGTCGCTGGCGATCGTCTACCTCGTCATGGTGGCGACGTTCAACTCCCTCATCCAGCCCCTCGTGCTCATGATCTCGGTGCCGTTCGCGGCGACCGGTGCGGTGCTCATGCTCGTCCTCACCGGCAGCCAGCTCGACGTGCCCGGCCTCATCGGCGCGCTCATGCTCGTCGGCATCGTCGTGACGAACGCGATCGTCCTCATCGACCTCATCAACCAGTACCGCAAGGAGGGCATGGGGCTGGTCGAGGGGATCATCGAGGGTGGCCGGCACCGCCTGGCCCCGATCCTCATGACGGCCGCCGCGACCATCGCGGCGCTGGTCCCCATGGCGACCGGCATCACCGGCGGCAGCGCGTTCATCTCCCAGCCGCTCGCGCTCGTCGTCATCGGCGGGCTCGTCACCTCGACGTTCCTCACCCTGCTCTTCGTCCCGGTGCTCTACCTGCTCGTCGAGCGCCGGCTGGAGAAGGTCCGGGCCCGCCGCGCCGAGAAGCAGCCCGACCTCGTCGAGCAGCAGTAGCCCTCCCCGCTCTCACGCACCCCACCCCGCCGAGAGCTGGATCCTGCACGGTGCAGGATCCAGCTCTCG
>NZ_VDFS01000003.1:0-31212 GCF_006151955.1 Georgenia sp. 311
GCGGCGACGGCGGCGGCCTCGTTGGCGTTCTGGGAGATCTCCTGGATGGAGGAGCCCATCTGCTCCGCGCCGGTGGCGACGGTGTGGATGTTCTGGGAGACCTGCTCCGCGGCGACGGCCATCGACTCGGCGTGGGTGCTGCTCTCCCGGGACTGGGCGCCGACCTGCTCGGTGGCGGTCGCGACCTCGGCGGTGGCGACAGCGACGCTCGTGGACGTCGCCGCGACCGACCCCACGAGCTCGCTCAGGCACCGCCTCGCCTCGTTGAGCTCCTCGGCCATCTCCCCGATCTCGTCCCTCGTGCGCACGGCTGCCGGCACGGTGAAGTCACCGTGCGCGAGGGCGGACAGGGAGTGCCGGACGCTGTCGACCGACCGGCGGATGGAGCGGGCGAGCAGGAACCCGGCGGTCCCGGCCAGGGAGATCCCGACGAGGATCGCGACGAGGAGCACGACGCGGCCGCGTGCGGAGTTCGCCTTGATCGCGCTCGCCTCCTGCGCGACCAGCGAGTCGACCCGGTCGGAGAGGGCGGCGAGGTCCGCCTCGACCCGCTCGACGTAGGACGTGCCGTCGGTGCTGGCGAGCGCGGAGTACCGGGAGCGGCTGGTCTCCAGCGCCGCCGGCACGAGCATGCGGTCCCGGAAGTCGGTCCACTCCGCCCAGCCGGTGAGGAAGGACTCCCACTCCGGCCAGGAGCCCACCTCGCTCGCGCCGATCCGGTCGACGAGGGTCGCGGTCGACGCGCTCAGCTCCTCGAGGACCGTGGCCCACCCCGCCTTCGCGTCGGGCCCGACGGCGGCGGCGATCTGGGCGACGAGGAGCCGGCCCTCCCGGTGGGCGGCGGTGAGGTCGTCCTGCGCGCCGCCGATCTCGCTCTGGAGGGTGACCATGCCGGTCGCGCGCTCCGACGTCCGCGACCCGCTGACGGAGGAGTACAGCCCGCCGGCCCCCGCCACGGTGACGAGCAGGAGGACGAGGGCGAGGATCTTGGTCTGCACCGAGGTCCGGCGCGGCGAGCGCGTGGCGCGCTCGGGCCCGGCTGCGCCGGACGTCGTGGCGGTCATGGTCGCTCTCTCAGTAGACGAAGCTCGCGACGCGGTCGCGCAGCTCGGTGGACAGGACGGCGAGGTCGGCGACCTCGGTGCTCATCTCGCGGACGACGCCGTCGAGGGTGTCGGCAGAGCCCGCGAGGACGGTGACGTTGGCGGCGATGCCGCCGGAGCCCGAGGCGGCCTCGGCCAGGCCGCGGCTCATCTCGCCGGTCGTGGCGGTCTGCTCCTCGACGGCCGAGGCGATGGTCATCTGCAGGTCGTTGATGGACCCGACGGTCCGGGCGATCTCCTCGATGGCGTCGACGGCGCCCGCGGTGTCGAGCTGGATCGCCGAGACGCGGGCGGCGATGTCCTCGGTGGCCCGCGCCGTCTCCCGGGCGAGCTCCTTGACCTCCCCGGCCACGACGGCGAAGCCCTTGCCGGCCTCCCCCGCGCGGGCCGCCTCGATCGTCGCGTTGAGCGCGAGCAGGTTCGTCTGCTCCGCGATCGAGGTGATGACCTTGACGACCTGCCCGATCTCCGCGGAGGAGGTGCCGAGCTGGGCGACGGTCCGGTTGGTCTCCTGGGCGACGACGGTGGCCCGGGAGGCGACGGTCGACGCCTCCTCGGCGGTGCGCGCGATCTCCCGGATGGAGGCACCCATCTCCTCGGCGCCGGCGGCGACGGTCTGCACGCTGGCGGAGACCTGCTCGGCGGCGGCGGCCGCGGCGGAGCTCTCGGCCGAGGTCTGGCCGACCTCGCCGGCCACCCGCCCGGCGCGCGTCTCCAGGCCCTCGGCGGACGCCGCGACCCGCTGGGCGGACGCCCCGACCGCGGCGACGAGCTGGCGGACCGCCTCCACGCCGTCATCGAGCGCGGCACCGGTGTCGCCGAGCTCGTCGGTGCGCTCCAGACCGGTGCGGGCGGTGAGGTCGCCGGCGCTCAGGCGCTCGGCGACCTGCCTCAGCCGCAGGATCCGGCGGACGAGGAGCCGGGTGGTGGCGAGGGCGAGCGCCGTGGCGAGCACGACCCCGACGACCCCGGTGGCCACGAGCGCGGTGGTGGCGAGCCGCTGGGCGCGGGCCTGGTCCGCCTTGACGGCGGCGGTCTCGGCGTCGGTGAGCGCCTGCGCCTCGTCGGCGATCGCGAGCACGGTCTCGTAGGCCGCGGCGGCCTCACCGCCGTTGACCGACGCGATCGCCGTCCGTCGGGCGGCGTCGGTGTCCTCGGCGAGCCACTCGACCACCTGGGCGTCCCAGGCGAAGAAGTCCTCCCAGGCCGGGCGCAGGTCGCTGAAGACCGCGGCCTCCTCGGGGCGCAGCCCGGCGGCGTCGAGGTCGTCGAGCCAGGCCTCGACGGCCGCCCGGGACTCGGCCATGCCGGTCCTGTTGTAGGAGTCGGGCGCGAGCCCTTCCTCGGTGCCGAGGATGCCGACGTCGGCGAGGTACAGGCCCTGCCAGCCGGTGGCGTCGGCGATGTGGAAGCGGGCCTCCTCGGCGAGCTGGGCAACCGACTCCACGCGCTCGAGCTCCTCGCTGTAGCCGCTCTGCTCGCTGACCGCCCACGCGCCGAGGTTCGCGGCGGCGAGGACGAGCACCGCGAGGGCACCGAAGGCGAGGTAGAGCCGGGTCCCCACGCGGAACCGGCGGCGCCGTCGCACCGCGTCCGGGGCGGTCCCCGGGCGCACCTCCGCGGACGTCACGGTCGGGGGTGAGGGGGCGAGCGTCGTGGTCATGGTTCCTTCTCCGGTCAGCAGCTGAAGCGCGCGAGGCGGGTCTGGAGGTCCGCGGACTGGCGCGCGAGCTCCTCGGTGGCGACCGTGAGCTGGGCGAGGGTCTGGCTCGCGCCGCGCGTGTCGGCGGCCACCGACGCGATGCCGGCGGCGATCTCCCCCGACCCGGTCGCGGCCTCGGTGACTCCACGCGACATCTCGGCGGTCGTCGCGTTCTGCTCCTCGACTGCCGAGGCGATCGTCAGCTGGTAGTCGTTGATCTGGGCGATGATCCGGGCGACCTCGGTGATCGCGTCGACCGCCCCGGTGGTGTCGACCTGGATGCTCTCGACGCGTCGCGCGATGTCCTCCGTGGCGCGGGCCGTCTCCCGGGCGAGCTCCTTGACCTCCCCGGCCACGACGGCGAAGCCCTTGCCGGCCTCCCCCGCGCGGGCCGCCTCGATCGTCGCGTTGAGCGCGAGCAGGTTCGTCTGCTCCGCGATCGAGGTGATGACCTTGACGACCTGCCCGATCTCCTGCGAACTCGCCCCCAGCCGGGACACGGTCTGCGTCGTCGCGGCGGCGACGTCGCTCGCCTGGGCGGCGACCTGCGCGGCCGCGGCGGCGTTGACGGCGATCTCGCTGATCGAGGCGCCCATCTCCTCGGCCGCGGCGGCGACCGTCTGGATGTTGCCGGAGACCTGCTCGGCGGCGGCCGCCACGACACCGGCCTGGGCGGAGGCACCCTCGCTCGAGGTGAGGAACGTCCCGCCCGCCGCGGAGAGCTGCTCGGCGGCCGCCGCGACGGACTGGGCCGTGCCGGTCGCCCCGGCCACGAGCTCGCGGAGGTCGGCCTGTGCCTCGGCGAGCGAGCGGGCGATCTGCCCGAGCTCGTCCCGGCCGGTGGCCTGCACGTGGCTCGTCGTGAGGTCGCCGGCAGCCATCGCCCGGCTCGTCGCGACGACGCGGGCCGCGTCCCGCGCGATGCCGCGGCCGATGACGACCCCGCCGACGACCATGACCACCGCGCCGAGCAGGGCGCACACGAGGGCGGCGGTGACGGCCGCCCTGGCGCCGGTGCGCATGTCCGACAGCCCGGCGGAGGTCTGCGCCTCGTGGATCTCGGCGACCAGGTCGAGGTCGGCCCGCACGGTGGCGAGCTGTGTCTCCATCTGCTCGGCCAGCGCTGCGCCCTCCGCGCCGCTGGTGCGCAGCTCCTCGGCGATGTCCCGGACCTCGCCCACGAGGGTGGCGGTCTCGTCGTCCGGGGCGAGGTCCGCCGCGTACTCGGAGGTGAGCTCGACGAGGCTCGCCATCCGGGTCTCCCAGCCCTCGAGCGCGGCCCGGGCGACGTCCGGCGTCGGGGCGAGGGCGCTCGCGGTGGCGTAGTACTGCGCCTGGCTGAACACGTCGCCGATCTGCCCGACCACCTGCGCGGTTCGCACCTCACGTTCCAGCGTCTGGGTCGAGAACTGCGCCGAGCTCGTCGTCCCCCAGACGCCGACCCCGGCCATGAGGAGCACGAGCGAGGCACCGCCCACAGCGCTGCCGACGATCTTCGTGCGCAGGGAGACGTCCGCCAGGCGGAGCTTGCGTCGGGGCGCCGTTGGGGCGGCCGTCGGCAGGGGTGACGGGGTGCTGACGGTCGTGTCGTGCTCGGGGGCCAGGACGGCCACGGGCTCCTCCTCGAGGGCGGTGGGCAGGCGGTGGGACTGCGGGGTGGTGCGGGCCCTCAGGCAGCGGTGACGGCCTCGACGTCCAGCGCGAGGAGCAGGCGGCCGGGAAGCTTGTAGGCGCCGCGGATGACCTCGCGCAGGGCGTGGGGCAGGGTCGGGGGCGGCGCCTCGAACTGATCGTCGTCGACCACGGCGACGTCGCCGATCGCGTCGACGAGCAGGGAGACGGGCTCGTGCCCCAGCCTGACGACGACCATCATCGGCTCGGCGCCGGTCCGCGCCGGCAGACCGAGCCGCGTGCGCAGGTCGAGGGCGAGGACCACCTGGCCCCGGAGGTTGACGAGGCCCGCGACGTCCGGCGGCGCGAGGGGGACGGCGGTGGTCCTCCGGAAGGGCAGCACCTCCTGGACGTTGCCCACCCGGATCCCGTAGAGGTTCTCCTCGAGGGTGAAGGTCACGTACTGGCTGGTCATGTGATCCTCACGAGGTCCTGGTCGAGGGCGGAGAGCGGCGCGAGGCCGACGCCGCGGAGGAGCCGGCCGACGTCGAGCAGCTCGGTGACCCGGTCCCTGATGACCGTCGAGCCGGTGAGGCCGGCGTCCTGGAGGTCGCTGTGGGCGTCCGGGTCGTCGGTGACGATGTCGACGATCTCGCCGACGACGACGGCCACCGTGACGTCCTGGCTCGTGAGCACCGTGACGAGGAGCTCCTCGGGCTGGTCCACGGTGCTCGCGCCGAGCAGCCGGTCGAGCCGGGCGACGGGCAGGAGGTCCCCGCGGTACTGGAGGACCTCGCGGCTGCCGACACGCTCGAGGCGGTCGGCGCGCATCCGCTCGAGGCGGGTGACGTCGGCGAGCGGGATGGCCACCTGCCGGTCCCCACCGATCGCGACGACGAGGAGCTGGCGGCCCTCCTCCCGGCGGGCGGCCCCGGTGGCGGTGCCGGCGCCGACGAGCCGGCCGACCTCCCCGACGAGCGCGCGGCGCGCGATCGCCTGGACGTCGAGGATGAGCGCGACGTCACCGTCGCCGAGGACGGTCGCCCCGGAGTACAGGCCGATCTGCTTGATGCGGCTGGAGACGGCCTTGACGACGATCTCCTCGTTGTTGAGCACCCGGTCCACGAGCAGACCGAAGCGCTGGTCGTCGGCCTGGAGGACGGCGATCGTGCAGGACTCCGCGGTCGGCGGCTCGAGGTCGAGCACCTCGGCCAGCGAGACGAGCGGGAGCAGGGTGCCGCGCAGCCGGTGGACGGGCGCCGTCCCGACGTACTCGAGCCGGGCCCGCTCGACGGCGACGAGCTCGAGGAGGTTCGCCTGCGCGAGGGCGAAGGTGCGGTCCGCGCACCGGACGGTGAGGGCGGGCATGATCGCGAGCGTCAGCGGGATCCGCAGGCGCCAGGTCGTGCCCTGCCCGGGACGGGACTCGACGTCGACGGAGCCGCCGATGGCCTCGATCTTCGTGCGGACGACGTCCATCCCCACGCCGCGGCCGGACACGTTCGTCACTGCCCTGGCGGTGGAGAAGCCCGGCAGGAACAGCAGCTCGTGGATCTCCTGGGTGGACATCGCCCGGAGCTGGTCCTCGGTGCGCAGCCCCTTGGCCAGCGCCCCGGCCGCCACGGCGTCGCGGTCGATCCCGCGGCCGTCGTCGGTGATCTCGACGAGGACCTGGCCCCCCGCGTGGTGGGCACGCAGCGTGACGTGGCCCTGCGCGGACTTGCCGACGGCGAGGCGCTCGGCGGGCGACTCGATCCCGTGGTCGACGGCGTTGCGCACGAGGTGGGTGAGCGGGTCCTTGACCGCCTCGAGCAGCGAGCGGTCGAGCTCGGTCTGCCCACCGAGCATCGTCAGTGCGACCTCCCGCCCGAGGGTGGAGGCGAGGTCGCGCACGACGCGCGGCATCTTGTTCCACACGTTCTCGATGGGCTGCATGCGCGTCCTCATGACGCCTTCCTGCAGCTCGGTGGCGATGAGGCTGAGGCGCTGGGCGGAGCGGTGGAGCTCGGGCTCGGCGGCGCGGTCGGCGAGGCGGTCGAACTGGTTGCGGACGAGCACGAGCTCCCCGACCTGGCGCATGAGCGAGTCCAGGAGCTCCACGTCGACGCGGATCGAGCTCTCGGCCGCGTTGCGGTGGCGCTCCGGCTCGGAGCGCCTCTCGGGCTCCGGGTGCTGCTCGGCGGGCGCCACGGGGGCCGGCGTCACGGGGGCCGGCGTCACGGGGGCCGGAGGGCGCGGCCTGCCGATGACCTTGCGAGCCACGGCCGGCGCGGCGGCCGGCTCGGCAGCGGCCGGGGCACCGACGGGCTGCGCCGGGGCGGCGGGAGGCGAGGCGGTGCCCTCCTGGAGGGCGCGGATCCGGGAGATCGTCGGTTCGACGTCGTGGGCGTCGCCCTCGCCGGCCTCGATCGAGGCGAGGATGGCGCGCAACGTGTCGACGAGGGCGAGCAGGACGTCGGTGGTCGCCTGGTCCATGTGCCGGGCGCCGTCGCGCAGCTCGGCGAGCAGGTTCTCCCCGGTGTGGGAGACCCGCTCGAGGTCGCCGTAGCCGAGGAAGCCGCTCGTCCCCTTGATCGTGTGGACGGTGCGGAAGATGCTGCTCAGCAGCTCGCGTGAGCCGGGGTCCCCCTCCAGCGCGACGAGGTCCTGGTCGAGCTGGTCGAGGTTCTCGTGGCTCTCGACGAGGAACTCGTGGACGATCTCATCCATACCCTCCACCGGGTGGCCCTCCATGAGTCCGGCGTTGCGGCGCTTCCTGCGCTCACGGCAGACCATCGGGAGGAGTGGCGGGTTTGTGAGAGGTCCGGGCTGCCCCGCCCGGGCTCGCGGCGATGCGCCCGCTCCGCGCGGCGGTGCGCGAGGAGCGCGGCCCGGGGCCGCGGCGGGCGGTCAGTCCTCGGGGTTCGCGGGGCGCAGCGCGCGGAGGGAGTCGAGGTCCTCGTCGGCCACGCTGGCGGCGTCGCGGTTGGCCTCCTCGACGGCGCGGAGCACCTCGGCACGGTTCACGGCGACGTGGCGGGGTGCGGCGATGCCCAGGCGCACGGTGTCGTTGCGCACGTCGACGACGGTGAGGACGATGTCCTCCCCGATGACGATCTGCTCGCCCACCTTGCGGCTCAGTACCAGCACGCGCCCGACCCTATCGCGTCCTGGCGCTCGGCCGGCCGCGCTCGGCGAGCGCCCCGGCGGCGGCACGCGCCTGGCGCGCCGCGGCGCTCTCCAGCCGCTCCGCCGCCTCGGCGGCGGCGATGAGGTCGCCGATGCCCGCCGGGCGAGGCTGCCGGGCGGGTGGACGGCGAGCGGCGGCGGCCGTGCCCCCGAGGTCGGGGACGGGCCGGCTCAGTCCGGGCACCGCCACGGTGACCTCGTAGCGCCGGCGCCCGAGCAGCCCTGAGCGCACGCGCTCCGCGCGCACGACCCGTCCACCCAGACGGGCCGCCCGGGCGAGGAGCTCGTCCAGGTCGGTCCCGTCAAGCAGTAATCGCGTGTCCGACACCGACGGCTCCCACGGTCTCGATGGTCAGGGAGGTCCCGGTCACCTCGTTGTAGGACAGCACCGGGAGGCGAGGGACGGCGAGGGCCGCCACGCGCCGCAGCGCCGGCCGGACGGCCGGGGCGCAGACGAGCACGGCCTGGCGGCCGGTCGACTCGACCTGCTCGAGCCTGGCGCGCAGCGCCTCGAGCAGTCCCTCGACGCGGTCGGGCGCGAGGGACAGCTGGGTGCCGTGCTCCCCGGGGCGCAGCGACTCCAGGAGCAGCTGCTCGGTCGCCGGCTCAAGGGTGAGGACCCGCAGGACGCCCTCCTCGCGGTGGCGGTCGACGATGACGTCCGCGACCGCCTGGCGGGCGGCCTCGACGAGCCCCTCGACGTCGGTGGACACCTTCGCGCGCAGGGTCAGCGCCTCGAGGATGCGGCCGAGGTCGAGGATCGGCACCTGCTCGGCGAGCAGGCCCTGGAGGACGCGCTGGACCTCACCGAGGCTGAGCAGCCCCGGGACGAGCTCCTCCACGACGGACGGGTTGGTCTGCTTGAGCCCCTCGACGAGGACGCGGACGTCCTCGCGGCCGAGCAGCCGGTCGGCGTGGGAGGAGGCCACCGAGGACAGGTGGGTGATGAGCACGGACACCCTGTCGACGACGGTGGCGCCGGCCATCTCCGCGCTGTGCCGCAGCTCGAGCGCGATCCACTTGCCGGGCAGCCCGAACACCGGCTCGACGACCGTCGTGCCCGGGAGTCCGTCCAGCCCCTCCCCCAGGGCGAGCACCCGCCCGCGCGGCGCGGTGCCGCGCGCCACCTCGACCCCGGAGAGCCGGATGGCGTAGGTGGCGGAGGGCAGGTCGACGGAGTCGCGGGTGCGCACGGGGGGCAGCACGTAGCCCATCTCCAGCGCCGTCTTGCGCCGCAGCGCCTTGACCCGGCCGAGGAGGTCCTGGTCGGCCGACCCGCCGACCATGTCGACGAGGTCGGGGGCGAGGAGGACCTCCAGGGCGTGGACCCTCATCTGCTCGATGAGCATCTCGGGGGTCTCGGCGGCGGGCTGGAGCGCGGAGGCTGCCTCCTCCGCCTCGCTGGCCCGCGTGGCGGCGTTCTCCCCGCCCTTGATCCGCTGGGCCGCGACGAGCAGGAGCGCGCCCACGAGGACGAACGGGAGCTTCGGGATGCCCGGGATGGCGGCCATGACGAGCGCGGCCACACCGGCGATCATGAGCGCCGAGCGGGACTGGGTGAGCTGGGAGCCGGCGAGGGTGCCCATGTCGTCGTCGGAGGTGGCCCGGGTGACGACGAGGCCGGTGGCGACGGCCATGAGGAGCGCGGGGATCTGGGTGACGAGGCCGTCGCCGACGGTGAGCAGCGAGTACGTCTCGATGGACTCGCCGGCGCTCATGCCGCGCTGGACCATCCCGATGACGAAGCCACCGACGAGGTTGATGATCGTGATGACGATGCCGGCGATGGCGTCACCCTTGACGAACTTCGACGAGCCGTCCATCGCGCCGTAGAAGTCCGCCTCGGCGGCGACCTCGCTGCGGCGGCGGCGCGCCTCGTCGTCGTCGATCGCGCCGGCGTTGAGGTCGGCGTCGATGGCCATCTGCTTGCCCGGCATCGCGTCGAGGGTGAAGCGGGCGCCGACCTCGGCGGCGCGTCCGGCGCCGTTGGTGATGACGACGAACTGGATGACGACGAGGATGAGGAAGATGACGAGGCCGATGACGAGCGAGCCGCCGACGACGAAGTGGCCGAACGCGTTGATGACCTCCCCGGCGTAGCCGTCGCGCAGCACGAGGCGGGTCGAGGCGACGTTGAGCCCGAGCCGGAAGAGCGTCATCACGAGGACGAGGGAGGGGAAGACCGAGAAGTCGAGCGGCTTCCTGATGTACATCGTCGTGAGCAGGACGACCATCGCGCCGATGATGTTCACCGCGATGAGGACGTCGAGCAGCGCTGCGGGCAGCGGGACGACGAGCAGGAGGATGATCCCGACGACGCCCGCCGGCACGGCGAGCTGGGTGATCTTGCCGTTCTTCATCGGCCGTCCTTCCGGGACTGGGACATGCGGTGGCTCCCTGCGGCGCTGCCGCGCCGGCGCAGGGACATGACGAAGGCGAGGACGCGGGCGACGGCCTCGTAGAGGTACTCGGGGACCTCGTGGCCCACCTCGCACACGGAGTTGAGGGTGCGCGCCAGGGTGATGTCCTGGACGACGGCCACCTTGTGCTGGGCGGCCTTCTCGCGGATGCGTCGGGCGACGTGGCCCTTGCCCTTGGCGACGACGCGCGGCGCGCCCTTGCCGGGCTCGTAGCGCAGCGCGACGGCGACGTGCGTCGGGTTGACGACGACGACGTCGGCGTCGGCCACGGCGGCGAGCATCCGGTTGCGGCTCAGCGCCCGCGCCTTGGCCATGCGCTGGCTCTTGATGAGCGGGTCGCCCTCGGAGCGCTTGTGGTCGTCCTTGAGCTCCTGCTTGGACATGCGGGTGGTCTTGCGGTTGCGCTTGAGGACGACGAAGACGTCGATGGCGGCGAGGACGAGGCCGGCGGCGACTCCCCACGTGATGAGGGACTTGATCCGCGACCCGACCTCGCCGAGGATCTGGGCGACGGAGAGGGCGCCGGACTGCATGACGAGCGGGACGAGGCCGACGACGGTGAAGTAGAGCACCGTGCCGACGACGAGCGTCTTGAGGAACGCCTTGGCGCCCTGCCACCACGCCTGGGCACCGAAGGTCCGCTTGGTGCCCTTGACGAGGTTGAACTGCTCGAGGCGCGGCTTGAGCTTCTTCGTCGAGATGTGGACCCCGCCCTGCGCGGCGCCGGCCACGACGGCGGCCAGCGCGGCGACGGCGAGCATCGGCGCGACGGCGAGCGCGGCGGCGAGCAGGCCCTCGCCGAGCACCTGGACGGCGACCGCGGGCTCAGGGTTGCCGATGACCTCGCGCACCCGGAGCACGAGGTTCCCGGCGGCCTCGGCACCACGGTCGAGCACGGTCGGCAGCGTGAGGGCGGCGGCCCCGACGACGACCCACGCGCTGACGTCCTGGGACTTGCCCAGGCTCCCGTCCCGGTGGGCCTTCCTCATCCGCTCCGGGGTGGCCTTCTCGGTCTTCTCACCGGCGGTCTGGCTCATCGCACGACCTCCCCGATGCCGCGGAACGCCTCGTCGGACAGCCACGAGACGACTCCGGGGAGCGCCGCGACGGTGATCGCGCCGAGCGAGAGGGTGATGAGGATCTTCAGCGGGAAGCCGAGCGCGAAGGCGTTGAGGGCGGGGGCGACCCGGGTGAGCAGGCCGAGGCCGACGTCGGCGAGGAAGAGGACGGCGATGAGCGGTCCGGCGACCTGGATGGCCGCGAGGAAGAGCTGGGTGAGCCCGCCGGCGAGGTTCTCGGCGAGCGAGCCGAGGTCGAGCACGGCCCCGAGCGGGAGTGCCTGGAAGCTGCGGGCCAGGCCACCCACGACGAGCTGGTAGCCGTCGGAGGCGAAGAGGAGGACCACGGCGATGAGCTGGAAGAAGCGGCCGAACGGGCCGCTGTGGGTCATCGTCATCGGGTCGAAGGCCTGGCCGAGCTCGAACCCGCCGAGCATGTCGACGAGCCGGCCGGCGGTCTGGACCGCGGAGAAGACGAGGGCGACGAGCACGCCGAGACCTCCGCCGATCACTGCCTCGGAGACGGCCATGCCGATGAACGCCGTCGCCGTGAGGTCGACCGGCACGGTGAGGGTGGAGGCCATCGCCAGGGCGAGACCGACGCCGAGCATCGCCTTGACGGTCCCCGGGATGGCGCCGTGGTTGAACGGCGGCGCCACGACGAGGAAGACGGTGACCCGCAGCGCGGCGAGCGCCACCGGGACCACCACGAGGGCAGCGTCCACGTCAGCCGCCCAGCAGGCCGGGGATGCGGTCGAAGAGCTCGTGGGTGGTGACGACGAGCTCGGAGATCATCCAGCTGCCGCACAGCACGATGGCCACGGCCACGCCGATCGCCTTGGGCACGAAGCTCAGGGTGATCTCCTGGATCTGGGTCACCGACTGGAGGAGGGAGACGGTGAAGCCGACGACGAGCGCGGTGATGAGCAGGGGGGCGGCGAGCTTCGCGGCCAGGCCGAGGGCGAGGGTGGCGATGTCGATGACGTTCGCGGTGTCCATCAGTAGCTCCCCACCAGCTGGGTGACGATGAGCCCCCAGCCGTCCACGAGGACGAAGAGGAGGATCTTGAAGGGCAGCGAGATCATCGACGGCGGCAGCATCATCATGCCCATCGCCATGAGCGCGGAGGCGACGACGAGGTCGATGACGAGGAACGGCACGAAGATGACGAAGCCGATGATGAACGCGGCCCGCAGCTCGGAGAGCATGAACGCCGGGATGAGTGTCTGCATCGGGACGGTCTCGGGGCTCTCCGGGTTGGGCATCCCGGCCGCGCGGGTGAGCAGCGCGAGGTCCTCCTCGCGGGTGAGCCCCACCATGAACTCGCGCAGCGGCCCCTGCGCGGCCCCGAACGCGCCGGCGAAGTCGGTCGACCCGTCGAGGTAGGGCTGGAGGGCGACGGTGTTCACGTCCCCGAGGACGGGCGCCATGATGAACAGGGACAGGAAGAGCGTGAGCCCGGCGAGCACCTGGTTGGGGGGCACACCCTGCAGGCCGAGGGCGTTGCGGGTGAGGGACAGGACGACGAAGATCTTCGTGAAGCTCGTCATCATGAGGAGCAGCGAGGGCGCGACGCCGAGCAGGGTGAGCGCGAGGAGCGCGACGATCGACGTCGACGGCGTCCCGGCCTCGACGTCGAGGTCGAAGCCGAGGCCCGCGGGCTCGGTCGGCGCGACCGGCTCCTCGGGCTGGACGGGCGCCGCCTGGGCGAGCGCCGCGCCGAGCGCGACGGCGGCGGCGGTGACCACGAGGACCACCAGCAGGCGCAGCAGCAGGCGCCGTGCACCGGTCCGCGCTCCCCCGCGCGGCTGGGCCGGTGCGGCGCTCACCCGCGGGTCCGTGTCCGCAGGGTCTCCCAGGTGGTGCGCCAGGTGCCGGGTGCGAGGACCGATCCGGAGAGCGGGGCGGCGGGCCGCGACTGCGGGGTGCCCCCGTCGCCGTCCTCCAGGAGGGTGAGCGGACCGGGCTCGAGCTCGGTGAGCAGACGGACCTCGGAGTCGCTCACCCCGAGGACGAGGGTGCGACCGGCGACGTCGACGACCGTGATGCCCGAGCGGCGCCCGAGCGTCTGACGCCCGAGCACGGTGATCGGCAGCCGCCGCGGGGTCCCCGCGCCGGCGCCGACGCGCCGGGCGAGGAACCACAGCAGGGCGAGCACGACCCCGAGGGAGAGCGCGACGCGCAGCGCCAGCCCGAGCGTGTCGGTCACTGGGCCGAGGTCTCCGAGACGATCTCGGTGATGCGCACGGCGTAGTCCTCGTCGACGACGACGACGTCGCCGCGGGCGACGAGCCGCCCGTTGACCATGACGTCGGCGGGGCTGCCCGCGGCGCGGTCGAGCTCCAGGACGGTGCCGGGCGTGAGGCCGAGCACGTCGCGCAGCGGCATCCGGGTGCGGCCGATCTCGGTGGTGAGGGTGAGCTCGACGTCGTACAGGACGCGCATGCTGCCTGCCTCGAGGGGAGCGGACGGCATCGAGGCGCGCTGGCTGATCGAGCGGATGCCGAACCAGGCCTGCACGGTCCCGCCGCCGACGAGGGCGAAGACGGTGACGTCCCCGCCGGTGACGGCCTCGCCCGCGGGGCGCTCCTCGGCGGCGCCGAGCACGCCCGCACCGAGCGTGCGCGCGGCGGCCTCGAGCGCGGGGCGCAGGGCCTCGGCGAGGGTCAGCGCCCCGGCTCCGGCCATGGCCTCGGCGACGGCGTCCTGGGCGACGACGAGCAGCTCGGCGCTCGTCTGCCCGACGAACGTCGCCACGACGGCGGTGGCGCTTGGTGCCGGGCGCTCACCGGGCTCCGCGGGCCGCGCGACGAGCGGCTGGGAGGAGGGCAGCAGGCGCGCCAGCTCGTCGGCGACGGCGTGGGTGTCGATGGTGGTCGTGCTCATGAGTTCTCCTTGACGTTGACGACCAGCCCGGCGAGCCGGGAGCCGCTGGTACCGGCCACCGCCTGGGCGAGGACACGGTCCCCGACCACGACGTCCATGGGCTGGGACCGGGGGTGACGCAGGGCCAGGAGGTCACCGACGGCGAGCCCGACGACCTCCCGCGGGTGGAGCGCGACCGGGCCGAGGCGCACGGCGACCTCGACCGGCACCTCCTGGACGGCGCGGTCGAGCGACTGGCGCTGCTCGGTCTCCGCGGCAAGCTCGGCGGTGGTCCGGTGGTCGGCCGACTGGCGCTCGCGGAGCGCGGAGAGCAGCCCCTCGGCGGGCGCCATGAAGGCCGCGACGGCGTACTGGTCGCCGTGGGTGATGTGGAAGGTGCCGCTGATGACCGTCGTCGTCGCGGCGACCGCCTGGACGAGCTGGGGGGAGTGCTGGATGCGGCGCAGCTCGGGGTCGACCTTGAGGATCCCCGCGAACGCGTAGTTCAGGTCGGCGACGACGCGCGACATGACGTCCGAGACGAGGTTCTGCTCGATCTCGGTGAGCTCACGCACCGGGACCGCCCCGGGGGTGCCGGGACCGCCGAGCATCTGGTCCACCCAGGAGAGGGTCACCTCGAGCGGGATCTGGATGATCGCCGGACGGCGGTTGGGGCCCGCGGTGAACTGGATGAGCGTCGTCGGGGCGGGGAGGCGGCTGACGAACTCGTCGTAGGTGGACATGGACAGGTGGTCCAGCGACACCTGGACGGGCACGCGCAGGCGCGCCAGGAGCTGGTTGGCCCACTGCCGTGCGAAGGTCGTCAGGGCGACCTCGAGGACGCGCGCGTGGTCACGCGGAAGCGTCATCGGCTGCCGGAAGTCGTAGACCACCGGGGTGCCGGCGCTCTGGGCCACAGGGGGTACGGTCACGCCCCACCCATCGGCGGCTGCGGGGCGAAGTTGAGACGTCCGCGTGCGGCGGTGGTGCCGGGGTGCGCGCTACTGCGTGACGAAGTCCGTGAAGTAGACCGCGTGCACCTCCCCGTCGTAGGCCTCGGTGAGCTGCCGCGTCAGCTCGTCCTTCAGCTCCGCGCGGTGTGCGGCGTCGTTCACCTCGTCGACGGACCGTCCGGAGAAGAGGGCGATGGCGATGTCGGTGGCCTGGGCGACCGGGACCTCCTCGGCCTCGGCGACCAGCTCGATGGCGAAGCCCATTCGCAGGTAGCGGCCGTCGGCGAGGTTGATGTTGCGCGGCTCGACCATGATCGTCATGCCCGGCTCGGGGTCCTGCGGCGTGGCGGCGCTGTCCTCGGGCCGCGTGAGGAGGAAGGCCACGGCGGCCACCCCGACGATGAGGACGAGCACGACGGCGAGCGTCTTGCCCTTACGGCGCTTGGGGGCGGCCGGCTGGGGAGCAGCGGGGCGGGTGGAGGGTGCGGGCGGGCGCTGTGCGCCGCCGATCTTGCGGTCGGGGGCACCGATGACCCTGGTCTCGGGCACGTCAGGCTCCTTCCCTGCTCGCGGCCAGCCCGGGGAGCAGCTGGCGGACGGACTCGGGCTTGTCGCTCATGACGACGATGTCGACGCGACGGTTGAGGTCGAGGGCGTCGGGGCCCTCGGTCACCGTCGGGTGGGCGTCGCCGTAACCGATGGCCCGGACCCGGTCGGGGGCGATGCCGCTGTGCTCGACCATCCGGCGCAGCACCTTGGTCGCGCGGTCCGCGGACAGCTCCCAGTTCGTCGGGTAGGGCTCGGTCTGCGGGAGGTGGTTGGCGTGCCCCTCGAGGAGGACCTGGTTGGGGAGGGTGCCGAGCGTCGCGGCGATCGTGTCGACGACCTGGAGCGTGGTCGCGGGCATGACGGCGCTGGCGGGCGAGAAGAAGGTGTGCTCGCTGACCAGCCCGATGATGAGGCCGCGCTCGGTGATGCTGAAGCGGACCTCCTGCTCGAGGCCGGCCTGGGCGAGGTCGGAGCGGATCCCCTCGCGCAGCTCGATGAGGGACTCGACCTCCTGCTCGGCGGCCTGCTGGACCTGCCCGCTCTGCAGCGGCTTGAGGTCCTCCCCACCCTCGATCGGCGCGATGTCGACCGGCCGGACGTCCCCGCCCTCGAGCGGCCCGGTGGAGCCCTCGACGACGTTGACGGCGGGGGCGGCGTCCCCGAACCCGGAGGCCAGGGACTGGCGCAGCTGGAGGAACTTCGCGGAGTCCACCTGGCTGATCGCGAAGAGGACGATGAACAGGCACATCATGACCGTGACCATGTCCATGTAGCTCACGGTCCAGCGCTCGATGTTCTCCGGCTCCTCCTCGTGGGCGGAGGCGCGACGGCGGCGGCGGGTGCTCACGCGGCCCGCCCCTCGCCCGGCCCGATGAGCTCGCTCGCCGGGACCAGGCTGCGCAGCCGCTCGCCGACGGCGCGCGGGTTGGCGCCGGCCTGGAGCGCGAGCAGCCCCTCGAGGCTGATCTCCATCTGGCCGCACTCGAGGTCGGAGATCCGCTTGAGGCGGGCGCCGATGGGCAGGAAGATGAGGTTCGCCGAGAGGATGCCCCACAGGGTCGCGACGAACGCGGCGGCGATCATCGGGCCCAGCGTGCTCGGGTCGGAGAGGTTCTCCAGCACGTGCACGAGGGAGATGACGGTGCCGATGATGCCGATCGTCGGCGCGTAGCCGCCCATGGAGTTGAAGAACCCGTAGGCGACGCGGTCCTGGGCACGCTTGGTGTCGATCCGGTCCTCGAGCATGACGCGCAGGTCCTCGGGGTCGGTGCCGTCGATGGCTGCCATGAGCCCGTCGCGCAGGAAGTCGTCGCCCACCTCGTGGGCGGTCTCCTCGAGCGCGAGGAGACCCTCGCGGCGGGCGCGGTCGGAGAGCGTGATGATCGTGGCGATCGTGGCACCGCGCTTGGGGGCCGTGGCGGTGAGGGCCTTGGGCAGGCTCTTGACCGCGTGGACCGTGTCACGCAGCGCGCCTCCCGCGACGGTCGCACCGATCGCGCCGAGGAACACGATGGCGACCGGGCCGGGCAGCAGGATCGCGGAGAGGTGGACGCTCTCCATGTTCATGAGGATGACGACGCCACCGAAGGAGATGGCGAGGCCGATGAGCGTTGCGGGATCCATCATTCTCCCTGGGGACGGGTCGGCAGGGGGACGACGGAGCCGAGCTCCGTGCGCGTGACGACCGGCGCTGGGGGCTGGAGCGCGCGGGCGATGACGCCGGCGCGGTACTCCTGGACCATGGCGACGACCTCGGGCATGGTCTCGGCCACGAGGTAGCGCGTGCCGTCCATGAGCACGAGGATCGTGTCTGGTGTGCACTCGATGCGTTCGACGAGATCAGGGTTGATCGCGAACTGCTGTCCTGTCAGACGGGTCACGGTGATCAAGGGTCGGTTCCATCCTGGTGACGACGGGCCCATCCATGAGCCCTGCGCTCTGTCAATCGGCCGGGACCTCACGATGATGAGAGGTCCCGGCCGACCAGCCTTCAGATTCTGCCGGCGACCCGGAGGCATCCGACCAGACCCGCTGCGGCGGATCTTGACCGCCTTGGCGAGCGAGCTTCCGCGAGACGCGCGGCGCGGGCGCATCGGCCGGTCCTTTACACGGAGCGACGGGCGCCGGGTCCCAAAACTTGGGCTATGCACGCACTCCTGCACCCAAGCACGAGGGTTCGAAGCCGCACATCGTGCCTTCACCGACGCACTGGCCACCGCCCACCGCTTTGGACCTTGCTTGCTCAGTAAACCGCACTAAGCGGGCCAGACTCAGGCGACAATCCTCGCACCCTTGGTTCGATTGCACTTCCAGCAAAGCGTCTGAAGGTTCTCCGGAACGCTCAGCCCGCCCTTGGAGACAGGCACGATGTGGTCAACCTCAAGTAGCAGGTGCGGCTCAGCATAAATGGACACTCCACAGTTCAAGCAGGTGTAGTTGTCACGCTGCTTGATGTGACTGCGCAGTTTCGCCGTCATCAACGCACGCTGCCCAGCAGCAGACTTGACCCAGCGAATTTTGTCAACCAGCGTAGCGGACAGCGCCTCGAGGGTCGGGGTGTTGAGTACGATCCTCGTCGTCTGACCACTGTTTCCGCCAGCCGAGATGTACTGGAACTTATACTCCGGGTAGGGAACCTCGATCGGCGACAGTCGAACGCCCACCTGGTTCCAGAATTCGTCACGGTAATGCTTGAGAATAAATGCCGGCGGGTTGATCTTGGCGGTGATAGCGGCTTCGCGCGCCTTGACGTTGGCTACCGCCTCCTCGAGCCTAGCAATAGAGTCAGCAACATGCTGAACATCCGCGAGCGTCTTCTGATCCGCCTTGACGGAGAAGTACTTCATCAGGTACTTGATCGGGTCGGCACTAGCATTGCGCACCACCTGCAACGAGGCATTGTGCACATGCGGGGCGTACTCCGCGACATTGCGGTCGCGTCGATTGTTCCATGTCGACGTATTCTCGAACGACGCAAGATTCGCATACTGCCCCGTCAAGGACGAGCCGAGTTCAAACGAACCCCTGGCGCGGATCTCCCGAACATAACCGACAACCTCATTATGCTCTGAAACCACGGAAGCAATTTCAGATTTAAGGACCTGAAAGTGCTCGGACGCAAAGTACCGGTTCTTCCGAATGGAACGAACCACCGGATTGGCAACAAGGATGAGGACGATCGCGGCGAGCGTCTGTCCAAAACTGCCAGTTGCGGCGGGGACGACGACGATCGCACCAAGGAGCAGGAGGACGAGGATAGGTGCCGGCATGTTGGCTTTGCTCTTTCGGAGGTGGTGGTGGAGGTGCATGACGGACGTTACGCGGTGAGCGGCAAGGTGGTCCTCACTTTCAGAACGCAGCAACTAGTCGCTCCAACCGGAAGGCTGCGGATGCCCATCGCCTCCGGCGCGCATCGAGACCGACGCTCCAGCCTGTGCACAATCGCCATCGGCCGGGACCTCACGATGATGAGAGGTCCCGGCCGGCACGGCCTCAGCGCTTGAGGTTGACGAGCTCCTGGAGCAGCTCGTCGGACGTCGTGATGACGCGCGAGCCGGCCTGGAAGCCACGCTGGGCGACGATGAGGTTGGTGAACTCCTGGGAGAGGTCGACGTTGGACATCTCCAGGGCCCCGCCGGTGAGGTCACCGCGGCCACCCTGTCCGGCCACGCCCACCTGCGGGTCGCCGGAGTTGACCGAGGCGCGGAGCATCGAGCCGCCGGCCTTCTCCAGGCCGCCGGAGTTGGCGAAGGTGCTGACGGCGACCTGGCCGACGGCGCGCTTGAGGCCGTTGGAGAAGGAGCCGATGAGGGTGCCGTCGGAGGCCATCGCGAAGGACTGGAGGACACCGGCCCCCTGGCCGTCCTGCCCGGAGGCCTCGACGGTGGTGAGGGCGGCGAACCCGGTGAGGGCGCCGAGGTCGAGGGTCACGGCGGATCCGCCGACGGTCACCGGGGGCAGCGTGACGTTCTGCAGGCTGCCGTTGGCGTTGAAGGTGACGGTCCCGGTCCCGAGCTGGGTGCCGCTGCGGTCGGCGACGCTCACGGCCCAGGTCGCCGAGGGCGAGGAGGCCTGGAGGGTGAAGCTCACGTCCACCGGGGTGGGCGTGCCGTCGGCCGAGTAGACCTCGATGCTGCGCAGCAGCGTGGTCGCCTCGACCGGCGGGGTCGCGGTCGGGTCGGCGACCTTGGCGTCGGCCGGCAGGTTCCCGCCGAAGGTCACGGTGCTCGTCGCGCGCGCGCCCATCGTCGTCGTCACCGGCAGGGACAGCGGGCTGAGCGGCCCGTTGGCGTTGACGACGCCGTTGGCGTCCGCGGCCCAGCCCATGACGCGCGCCCCGGAGGCGGTGACGAGCTGTCCGGTGGCGTCCAGGGAGAAGGCGCCGTTGCGGGTGTAGAGCTGCTCGCCGCCACCGCCGTTGACGACGAAGAAGCCGTCGCCGTCGATCATCATGTCGAGGCTACGACCGGTCTGCTGGGCGGCGCCGGGCGTGAAGTCGGTGCTGATGCCGGCGACGCGCACGCCGAGCCCGACCTGCGCGGGGTTGGTGCCGCCGTTCTGGCCCTGGGGCGCGCCGGGCGCCTGGATCATCTGCGACAGCGTGTCCTCGAACTGGGTCCGGGAGGACTTGAAGCCGGTGGTGTTGGCGTTGGCGATGTTGTTGCCGGTGACGTCGAGCATCGTCTGGTGGGAGCGGAGGCTCGAGATGCCGGAGAAGAGAGAGCGCAGCATGGTGTCGTGTCCTTCGGGTCAGGCGACGGGGGCGGTGGGGGCGGGCGCGGCAGGCGTCGCCGGACCCAGGGTGGCGAGCAGGTTCATCGGGACGACGACGTCCCCGACGACGGCGCCGGGGGGCGCGGTGGTGAAGTCGACGGCGCTGACGACGCCGGTGACGGCCTCGCCGTCCGCGTCGACGTAGCTGACCTCCCGGCCCACCAGCTGGACGGCGGACGTCCGCATCTGGAGGTGGAAGGCGTCCTGGGACAGCGAGGTGAGCTCGGTGAGCTGCTCCATCGTGGACAGCTGGGTGGTCTGCGCCATGAGCTCGCTGGTCGACATCGGCTCGGAGGGGTCCTGGTAGCGCAGCGAGGTGACGAGCAGCTTGAGGAAGTCGTCCTTGCCCAGCGAGTTGGGGGCCGGTGCGGGCTGCGCCTGGCTCAGCGGCGAGGTGCCGTAGCCCCCGGCGACGGTGCTGATGGTCATGGTCGTGCTCCTTAGGCGAGGAGGTCCAGGCGGCCGGGGTGCACCGGCGTCGCGGGGGTGAGGGTGGTCGGCGCGGCGGCTGCCGGCCGGCCCGTGGGGCGGCGGTCGCCCGGTGCGTGCTCGGGGCGCTCGTGCCCGCCGTCCTCGGCCGCGAGGTCGAGGTCGGCGTGCAGACCGGTCGCGGCGAGGTCGCGGCGCAGCTCGGCCAGGGCACCGCGCAGGGCGTCGCGGGCGGCGTCGGTGACGCCGAAGAGCTCGATGCGCACGCCGTCGGCGGCGATGTGCGCGGTGACCCGGACCGGACCGAGGTCCTCCGGGTCGACGCGGACGTGGAGGACGTGGGTGCCCTCGGGCGCCGTGCGCAGCCGGGCCAGGGCGCCGGTGAGCTGGGTGCTCACCGGCTGCGGTGCGGGCGGGGCGGAGGCGGGTGCGGGCGCGGCGGCCGGCTCGGTGCGCGCGGCGGCCTCGGTGCGCAGGGACGGGACGTCGGCGCGCACGACGGTCTCGACCGGAGCCGTGGGCGGCCCGGGTCGCTCGGCCACCACCGGCACGCCCACCTCGGGCGCCTCGGCGACAGTCGGCGCACCTGCGACGGGCGTGAGGGTCGGGGCGGCGGCGGGCTGCGTGGCGGCGGGCCGGGCGTCCGACGCGGTCGGCGCGCCGGTGTCCGCGGCCGGGTCCGCGGGGACCTGGCCGGGCGCCGGCGCCGCGACCGGCGTCGCGCTCGTGACGCCGGCCGTGGCGGATGCGCCGGCCGTGGTGGATGCGCCGGCCGTGGTGGATGCGGTCGGGACGGTCGGGCCCGTGGCCGGCTGCTCCCCCTGCGGGGCGGGCGTGGCCGTGGGCGGGTCGCCCTCCGGGAGCGCCCCGACCTGCGGGACGCCGGTGGGTGCGGTCGCGGGCACCTGGCCCGGGACGGTGGCGGCGGCCCCGGCCTGGGGCGCGACATCAGGCACGGCCTCGTCGACCGGCACGGGAGGCGCGATCACCTCCGGGGCGGTGGGCGTCGCGAGGGCCGGGACCAGCGCGGCGCCGCCGAAGGAGGGCAGGTACGGCGCGGTCGCACCGCTCTCCTGCCCGGTCCCGGCGGAGTCGTCCTGCGCCGGCTCCTCACCGGCGGGGGCCGCCGAGTCCTGCGGCGTCTCGCCGGCGGCTGCGGCGAGGGTCGCCGCGAAGGCGTCCCCGGAGCCGCCGCTGCTCGCGGCGGGGCGTCCGGGCGCCGGGCCGGCCGGCGCGGGGGCGGCGGGCATGACGAGGGTCATCAGGCACCTGCCGGGAGGACGCGGCGGATGGTGGTCGGCGTCGTCGTCAGCTCGGCGAGCTTGACCTGCTCACCGGGGTAGGGGGCGTGGATCCACTTGTTGTCGCCCGCGTAGATGCCGATGTGGCCGCCACCGCGGGTGACGACGAGGTCACCGGGCAGGGCCTGGGCGAGGGAGGGGACCTCGGTGCCGATCCGCATCTGGTCGCGCGCCACGCGCGGCACGTCGACGCCGATGTCCTTCATCGCGAGCTGGACGAGCCCGGAGCAGTCCAGGCCGCCCTCGGAGAGGGTCTCCCCGCCCCACACGTACGGCACGCCGAGGTACTTGCTCGCCGACTCCACGAGCGCGGCGCCGGTGCCCGCCGCCGGGGACTGGGCGGTGCCCGCGCCCGGAGCGCCGGTGAGACCCGCGAGCGGGCTCGCGAGCGCTCCCGCCCCGGTCTGGAGGCCGAGCACGGAGGCGAGGGAGTCTCCCACGCCGGGCGTGGCCGGTGTCGCCCCACCGAGACCCGGTTGAGCGGTGGCCAGCGCGGTGGCGAGCGCACCGCCGAAGTCCGCACCGCGCTGCGTGGCCGCGGCCGCGGCCGCGGGCGGCTCGGTGACGGCGGTGAGAGCCGACTGGATCTCGGCCATCCGGCTCTGCACGGCCGCGATGCTCATCGTCGGCCCCGGGCGCGCTGGCTGGCGACCTCGTCGAGCACGAGCTGCTCGGCGTGGTTCTCGGCGGTCTGCTCGGCGCGCCAATGACGCTCGGCGAGCTTGTCGATGGTCGTGCTGCGCCGGCGCGCGGCGGACCACTGGCCCTGGGCGACGAGCTCGTCGGACTGGGCGAGCTCGGCCGCGGTGGCGGCCTCGAACGCCGAGGCGCTGGCCGCGACGCGGGCTGCGACGGCCGCCTGCCAGTGCATGACGTCGGCCTCGGCGGGCAGCGCGAGGTCCTCCAGCGCGGAGTAGGCCTGGGAGGAGCGGCGGTCGGCGGAGCGGCGGAACTCGCGCCGGCGGAGGAGCTCGGCCGCGGCCTGGTCCTCCTCCATCTGGCGCACGCGCGCCACGTTCTGCAGCCGGAACGGCCTCATGACGACACTCTCATTCCCGCGACGAGCGCGTTCAGGTGTGCCCAGGACTGCTCGGCGCCGACCACGTCGGCGACGTCCTGGCGGAGGAAGGCGTCGATCGCGCCCGCGTGCGTGACGGCGGCGTCGACCTGGGGGTTGGACCCGGCCACGTAGGCGCCGACGTCGATGAGGTCCTGCGCCTGCCGGCGGGCGGCGAGGATCGAGCGCAGCGTGGTGGCCGCGGCCCGCTGCTCGGCGCTCGTCACCCGGGAGGCGACGCGGGAGATCGAGGCGATCGGGTCGACGCTCGGGAAGTGGCCCGTGACGGCGAGCTTTCGGTCGAGCACGACGTGCCCGTCGAGGATGGAGCGCGCGGCGTCGGCGATGGGCTCGTTGTGGTCGTCACCGTCGACGAGGACGGTGTAGATGCCGGTGACCGAGCCGGTCGCCCCGGTGCCCGCGCGCTCGAGGAGCTGGGCGAGCATGGAGAACGTCGACGGCGGGTAGCCGCGGGTGGCCGGGGGCTCCCCGACCGACAGCCCGATCTCACGCTGGGCCATCGCCGCGCGGGTGAGGGAGTCCATCATGAGGACGACGTCGGTCCCCTGGTCGCGGAAGTACTCCGCGATGCGGGTGGCGGTGAAGGCGGCGCGCAGGCGCACGACGGGCGGCTCGTCGGACGTCGCGACGACGACGACGGAGCGCGCCAGGCCCTCGGGACCGAGGTCGTCCTCGAGGAACTCGCGGACCTCACGGCCGCGCTCCCCCACGAGCCCGATGACGTTGACGGTGGCGTCGGTGCCGCGCGCGATCATCGACAGCAGCGAGGACTTGCCGACGCCGGAGCCGGCGAACAGGCCGAGGCGCTGGCCCCGGCCCGCGGTGACGAGCGTGTCGAGCACACGCACGCCCAGGGCGAGCGGCTGGTCCACGCGTGCGCGGTCCAGCGCGGAGGGCGCCTGGGCGGTGACGGGCACGGCCTCGCTCACCCCGAGGGGGCCCTTGCCGTCCATCGGCCGGCCGAGCCCGTCGAGGACGCGGCCGAGCAGGCCGGGACCGACGCCGATGAGCAGCGGGTGCCCGGTGGAGCGTGCGGGGGCGCCGATCCGCAGGCCGTCGACGGGGCCGAGCGGCATGCAGCGGCTGGAGTCGCGCCCGAGCCCGACGACCTCGGCACCCACGGTCCGGCCGCCGGAGTCGATCTCGACGAGGTCGCCGACGGCGAGCGGCAGACCGGTCACCTCGACGGTGAGGCCGACGACCGAGCGCACGACCCCGACCCGTTGGGGCCGGGCGGCCGAAAGTGCCTGGTCCCAGCGGCCCGTCGGGCGGGGGGTGGCGAGGTGGACGCTCATGCGTCCACCCCGAGGGCGGCGCGGACCCGTTCGACGGCGGTCGCGATGCGCGCGTCGAGGTACCCCTCCTCGAGCTCGCTCACCGCGTCCCCGGGCTCCAGCGTGGCGTCGGCGACGAGCACGACGCCGGCCGGCGGCTGGAGGTCACCCGGCAGGGTGGCGAGGGACGCGTCGAGGACGGCGAGGTCGGCCGGGTGCAGGCGGATGCGCACGATCCCGTCGTCGCACACGGACAGCGCGCGCCGCAGGGCGGCCTGGGCGGAGGCGTCACCGTCGCGGAGCTCGGCCCCGAGGAGGGCCTCGGCGAGCACGAGTGTGGCCCTCGTGAGTCCGTCCTGGGCCTCGCGCAGGGGCGGGACGACCCGTTGGCGGGCGGCGGTGGCCGCCCGGGCGAGGGTGGCCAGCGCCTCCTGGGCAGCGGCCGCGGCCTGCTGCGCCTGCGCGGCGACCTCCGCGGCCACCTGCCGGCGCTGCTCCTCGGCCTCGCGGGCCGCGGTGCGGGTCCCTGCGGACCACCCGGCGGTGTAGCCGCTGGAGTACCCCGCGGCGACCGAGGCAGCCTCGGGCCGGATGACGTGGAGCGGGGTGAAGACCGAGCGTGCGGTGTCAGGAGACATACTCGTCCTCCCCCTCGCGGCGCACGACGATCTGGCCCGACTCCTCGAGCGCACGGATCGTCTTGACGATGGCGCCGCGGGCGTCGTGGACCTCCGAGATGCGCACCGCCCCGCTGATCTCCATCTCCTCGAGGAGGTTCTCGCGGGCACGCTCGGAGAGGTTGCGGGTGATCTTGTCGGTGACGTCCGCGGACGCTCCCTTGAGGGCGAGCGCCAGGCTGGGGCCCTCGGTCTGGCGCAGGACGAGCTGGACGGCGCGGTCGTCGAGGTGGACGACGTCCTCGAAGGTGAACATGAGGCTGCGGACCTGGTCGGCCAGGGCCTCGTCGCGGGCGCCGAGCTCCTCGAGGATCTGCTTCTCGGTGTTCGGGTCGGCCCGGTTGAGGATGTCGACGAGCGGCTGGATGCCGCCCACGGTGGCCCCGCTCTCCCCCGCGGTGAGCAGGTGGCCGGCGCGGCGCTGGAGCGCGTCGGCGACGATCCCGACGGCGTCCGGGTTGGCCTGCTCCATGGTCGCGATCCGCATCGCGACGTCGGCGCGGTCGGCCGGCGGGAGGCCGGCCATGATCGCCGAGGCGCGGTCGGGGCGCAGGTGGGCGAGGACGACCGCCATCGTCTGCGGGTGCTCCCCGTTGATGAGGCTGAGCACCTGGCGGGGCTCGGCCTGCTGGAGGAAGTCGAAGGGCTGTCCCGCGAGGAGCGTGGCGAGGCGACCCATGACGAGGCTCGCCCGCTCGGTGCCCAGGGCGTCCTCGAGCAGCCGCTGGGCGTACTCGAGCCCTCCGTGGCCGGCGACGGGCACCCCTCCGTTGGCCTCCTCGTAGAACTCGACGAGGACCGCGTCGGCGACGTCGTTCGGGATCGTCTCCATGCGGGCGATCTCGGCGGAGATGTCCTCCACCTCGTTCTCGTCGAGCAGTGCCAGGACCTTGGTGGCGCGCTCGTGCCCGAGCTGGAGCAGCACGACGGCCGCCTTCTGGGAGCTGGTGAGCTTCATGACTTGACCGCCATCCACTGACGGAGCCGGTCGGCCACGGCCGCCGGGTCCTCGTCGGCCATCGCGACGACGCCGAGGCGGGCCGTCTCCTTCGCGTCGGGCTCGATGGCTCGCAGCTCGGGCACCCCGTCGAGCAGGGTCGTGTCGCCCGGCTCGAGGGCGACGGGCTCGGGCAGGTGCTCGAGCTGGAGCTCGCCGAGGTCGATCTCCTCGCGGCGGTCGCGGCGCAGCCGGCGACGGATGGCAAGGAGCACGACGAGGACGATGAGGGCGACGACGGCCCAGCGGAGCAGCTGGTCGCGCTGGGTTGCCGCGGCCGCGGCAGCCTCGGCCTCGGCCTGCGCCGCGAGCGCCTGCTGCGCGGCGTCGGCGGTGGTCGTGTCGAAGGCCATCTGCGCGACGGCGACCTGGTCGCCGCGCTCGAGGTCGATGCCCGCGGCCACCGCGACGATGTCCTCGAGCTCCTCGGTCGTCACTCCTGCGGCAGCCGCGGAGTCGACGACGACGGAGACCGACTGCCGCACGACGCCGCCGGGGACGACGGTCGTCTGCTCGGTGACCTTGTTGACGGCGTTGTTCGACGTCTGGTCCTGGCGCGTGTAGGAACCGGCGTCACCGCCGTTGGGCACGGCGATGTTGTCCGGGCCGAGGACGCCGCCGACCGCCTGGCCGCCTCCCTCGTACTCCTCGGTCGAGGTGGTCTCCGACAGCGGCGGGGTCCCCTCGGCGGGGGTGAAGACCTCGCTCGTGCGCTGGGTCGAGTCACGGCCGAGCTCGGCGGTGACCGAGACGACGGCGTTGCCGGCACCGAGCACGCGGCCGAGCATCATCTCGACCTGTCCGCCGATGCGCTGCTCGTACTCGCTCGCGCCGTCGGGGCCGCCACCGCCGGGAGAGGTGGTGAGGACCTCGCCCTGGGAGTCGACGACGGAGACGTTGAGCGGGTCCATCCCGGCGACCGCCGAGGAGATGAGGTTGACGACCGCCTGGACGGAGCCCGACTCGATCGTCCTGCCGGTCTCCGCCTGGATGAAGACGGAGGCGGTGGGCTCGGCGGAGGTCTCGTTGAACACGCTCTCCTCGGGCAGGGCGAGGTGCACGGTGGCGGCGGCGACGCCGTCGAGCGCCCGGACGGTCTTGGCGAGCTCGCCCTCGAGGGCGCGCTGGTAGCTCACCTGCTGCTGGAAGTCCGAGCTGGTCATGCCCATGTCGTCCAGGAGGCTGTAACCGCCCTCCTCGGTGGGCAGGCCCTCGGCGGCGAGCGCGATGCGCTGCTCGTAGACCGACTCGGCGGGCACGAGGATCGTGCCGCCGCCGTCGGTGATCTCGTAGGCGACGCCCGCGGCGGTGAGCTGGTCGACGACGGCGGAGGCGTCGCTGCCGGCCAGGCCGGTGAACAGCGGGCTCATGGTCGGCCGGTTCGCCCAGGACACCGCGAGGACGATGCCGAGGACGAGGGCCGCGATCCCGATGAGGGCGAGGGTCTTCTGCGGGAGGCTGAACTCCGCCACCCGCTGCCTCAGGCGCGTGAAGGCGCCGGTGACCACGGCGGGCATCAGGCCTGCATCCGCATGATCTCGTTGAACGCGTCGACGGCCTTGTTGCGCAGGGCGACGGTGAGCTCGAGCGCGACGGCCGCCTCGGTCGCGGCGATCGTGTAGTCGTGGATGTCCTCGAGGTCACCGGTGACGGCCTTGAGGGCGAGCTCGGAGGAGGTCGCCTGCTTGGCGCTGACGCCGTCGACGGCGGAGGCGAGCACGGCGCCGAACGCGCCGCCGTCACCGCCCGTCGCACCGCCGGCCTCGAGGCCGTCGAGGTAGCCGGCCGGGGCGACGGACGTGACGGTGGAGATGGCGGGGACCGACATCAGTTCCTCCCGATCTGAAGTGCGGACTGGTAGCTCTCACGGGCGCGGTCCACGACGGCCGCACTGGCCTGGTAGCCGCGCTGCGCCATGATCAGCTGGGTCATCTGGCTGGCCATGTCGACGTCGGGGTAGCGCACGTACCCCTCCTCGTCGGCCAGCGGGTGGGTGGGCTCGTGCACGAGGCGCCCCTCGGCGTCACCGAGCTCGATGCCAGCGACCTGCACGCCGGCGGGCTCGCCGTAGTCCATGGAGGTGGCCACGACGTAGCGCGCCTGGAAGGCGGCGCCGTCGGTGGAGGTCGCGTTGTTCGCGTTGGCGAGGTTGTCGCTCACGGCGTCGAGCCACTTGCGGTGGACGGTGAGGCCGGTCGAGGCGATGCCGATGGCGTCGAAGGTGCCCATCAGG
This sequence comes from Georgenia sp. 311, assembly GCF_006151955.1. NCBI lineage: Bacteria > Bacillati > Actinomycetota > Actinomycetes > Allobogoriellales > Allobogoriellaceae > Georgenia > Georgenia sp. 311. Next base: position 28,192 of record NZ_VDFS01000003.1, read on the forward strand.
AGCTCCTGATCGCGGTGCGGACGGCGCTGAAGCCACCGTCGACGGAACGGACCGCCACCTGGTAGCGCAGGTTGGCGTCGATGTTGGCCAGCGTCTCGGTGTCGAGGTTGACGTTGTTGCCGTTCTCGCGGGTGGGCTCGAGGGACCGCTGCACCTGCGGCGCGATGCTCGCGTCACCGCCGGTGCGCACCGCCTTGGCGAGGGCGTCCTCGAACTGGACGCGGCCGGCGAGGAAGCCCGGGGTGTTGACGTTGGCGATGTTGTCGGCGATGACACGCTGGCGCAGCGAGAGCGCGTCGAGCGCGCTCTTCATCGCCACGGAGGTCACGGAATCGAGCACAGCGGGCTTTACCCCTCAGTTCACCTGGGCAGAACGGCCGATCCGTGGCCTCACTGGCGAGCGATCCATGCTCAACCTGTCCTGATCGGCAGCTCCGCGCGTGCCGTGAGGGGTTGATGGGGAGTTCTCCCCATTGCGGGTTCCGCGCGGTCGTGGCTGACTTGTCCTGCAAACCCCCGGCCGCCGACAGCTGGCAGCGCCCATCGCCCCGGGCCCCCAGCTGTCGGCGCCAAAAAGCCCCAGCCCCACCCTCGCTCCCGCGACAGCCGACTTCCGCGCGAGAGCCGACTTCCGCGCGACAGCCGACTTGCGCGCGACAGCCGACTTCCGCGCGACAGCCGACTTCCGCGCGACAGCGGAGTTCCGCGCCGCCGACGGCGCAGCGCAGCGCAGGCTCAGCGCAGCGCAGGCTCAGCCGGCGGCGTCGAGGTAGACCGGGCGGCGCGGGCCGCCGGCCTTGAGCGTCTCGGTCAGGCGCGCCTGGCGACGGCTGAGGACGAGCGCCTCGCTGAGCCGGCGGGCGACGTCGGCCTGCCGGTCGAGGAGCAGCTCGGCGCGCGCACGCAACGGCTCGGGCAGCGGCCCGAGGCCGGCGGGCGGCTCCCAGCGGGAGGCAGCCAGGGGGACGTGGTCCTCCGCGAGCATCCTCTCGATCTCGGCGACGTCGAGCTCGAGCTCCGTGAGGGCGGCCTCCCACTCCCGGCGGAAGGTGTCGGGCGTGGTGTCCTCGTCCATCAGCCGACGGCCGTGCTGGTCGTGACGCCGGTGCCCGGCATCGCGGCGGCCTGGTGCCAGGCGTCGCGCAGCGGCTGGACGAGCGCGCGGCAGGCAGCGACCCTGTCCGCGTCGTGCGTGACGTTGGCGCTGACGAGCTCGCCGTAGAGAAAGTTGTAGAGGTCCAGCAGGCGCGGCCCGCCGTCCCACACGGTGGGGTCCAGGCTGCACCGCAGCTCGTGGATGATCTCCTGCGCGTGGCCGAGCTGCTCGTTGGCGGCGGGCTTGTCACCCGCCTCGAGGGCCGCGACGGCGCGGTCGAGGTCGAGCAGCAGCCGGTCGTAGAGCATCGTGAGCAGCTGCGCCGGGGACGCCGTGGCGAGGGACTCGCGACGGAACTTGGCGAGCAGTGCGGTCTGGTTCATCTCGTGCTCCTCCTACTGCTGGCTGCTCGCGGTGAGGCCGGCGATCTGGTTGGTCAACCAGCTCTGCGTGGACTGCAGCTGCGAGAGCCGGACCTCCATCGCACTGAACTGCGCGACGAGCTGGGCGCGCCGGGCGTCCAGTCGCTGGTCCCACTTGGCCACCTGGCTGCCGAGGTCCTTGACCACCGACTCCTGGGAGGTGATCTTGCGGGTGATGGTGCCCTCGGCCGAGCTCGACGCGCGCTCGGCCACCTCGGCCACCCTGCCGGCGATGGCCTGGATCATCGCCGTGGCGCCCTCGGGGTCCTCGGTCAGCGCCTTGGTGAAGGCGGCCTTGTCCAGGCTGATCGCGCCGTAGCGGTCCAGGCTGATGCCGACGCTCGACGGCGACCTCCCGTCGACGGGACGGGTGACGGCGGACTGGATGTCGCTCGTGAGGAACCGGATGGCGGAGTCCCCGGAGAAGACGCCACCGCTGACGACGGTGTTGCCGGCGGCGTCGGTGGACGTCGTCGTGCGGGTGCGGGAGGCGATCTCCGACAGGACGATCGACACGTTGCCGACGAGCTCGTCGGCGAGCGCGACCTGCGCGGCCGGGTCGGTGGCGACGGTGACGCGCACCGGGTCCGCGCTCACGGTCGAGACGGTGAGGTCGACGCCGTCGAGGAGTCCGTCGAAGGTGTTGGTCGTGCTCGTGAGGCGGTGGCTGCCACCGGCCGAGGGCCACAGGGTGACCTCGGCGTCGCCGGCCTGCGCGAGGGTCGTCGCCGCGACGTCCTGGCCGCCGGCGGTGAGCGAGAACGCGCCGCCGGAGCCCGTGGCGCCGGTGAGCTGGAGGCCGTAGACGGCGTTGCCGTCCCCGTCGGTGCCGGTGCGGAGCTTCGTCGCGCTCACGCCGGTCGTGCCGCGGGCGTCGTTGATCGCCACGACGACGTCGTCGATGTGCGGGCTCGACGGCGCGACCTCGTGGTCGGTGCCGCCGACGGTGATCGTGAACGGGCCGGTGAGGGCCGCGGGATCGACGAGGGAGACCTGCCCGCTGGCGAGCCGGTCGACCCGGAGCTCGACGACGCCCGGCTTGGCGTTCGGGGCCGCGCTGACCGTGACGGCGTCGGAGGAGGAGGACGCCTTGGTCACCGCCCACGACGCGGGCGCGGCCACCTTCTCACCGGCGGTGGCGAGGGAGGCGACCCTGCTGTTGAGGGCCTGCAGCGCGGTCACGATGCTCGAGGCCACCGAGGACTTCTGCTTGAGCAGGACCTGCTGGTTGCGCTGGATCGCGACGAGTCCGTCGATGATCGCGCCGGTGTCCAGGCCGCTGGCCATGCCGTCGATGCCGATGGTCATCGCGATGTCCTCCAGGTCGGTTCGGGGTGGTCCCCGGCCGGTGGCCCGCCCGCTCGAGGTCGGGCCACCGGTCGGATTCCAGGGGTGCTACCAGGGGGTGCCTGGTGGCGGTCAGCGCAGCAGCGAGAGGATCGACTGCGGCATCTGGTTGGCCTGGGCCAGCATCGCGGTGCCGGCCTGCTGGAGGATGTTCGA
>NZ_VDFS01000038.1:0-33441 GCF_006151955.1 Georgenia sp. 311
GACGAGTCGATGATCACCGGGGAGTCCGTCCCGGTCCGCCGCGGGCAGGGAGACCGGGTGGTCGCCGGGACGGTGGCCACCGACTCTGGCCTGCGGGTGCGGGTCGACGCCGTCGGGGAGGGCACGACGCTCGCCGGGATCCAGCGGCTGGTGAGGGCGGCGCAGAGCTCGGCCAGCCGGGCGCAGCGTCTGGCCGACCGCGCCGCGGGCTGGCTCTTCTGGTACGCGGTGGGGGTGGCGGCGCTCACCGCCGTCGCCTGGCTCGCCTGGGGCACGCCGCAGACGGCGCTCACGCGCGTCATCACCGTCCTCGTCATCGCCTGCCCCCACGCGCTCGGGCTGGCGATCCCGCTCGTCGTCTCCATCGCCACCGAGCGCGCCGCCCGCGGCGGGGTGCTCGTCACCGACCGGCTCGCGCTCGAGCGGATGCGGACGGTCGACACCGTCCTGCTCGACAAGACCGGCACCCTCACGACCGGCGAGCCGGCCCTCGCCGCCGTCCGGGCCACCCCCGGCGTCGGAGAGGACGAGGTGCTCGCGCTGGCGGCGGCGGTCGAGGCGCCGAGCGAGCACCCGCTCGCCCGGGCGGTCGTCCGGGCCGCTGCCGGCCGCGGGCTCACCGTGCCGGACGCCGGGGCATTCCGGTCGACGCCCGGGGTCGGGGTGAGCGCCGTCGTCGGCGGCGCACGGGTCGCGGTCGGTGGTCCGGCGCTCCTCGCCGAGCACGACGCCCGGCCGCTGCCCGCCGACCGGTCCGACGAGGGGCGGACCGTGCTCCACGTCCTGCGCGACGGTGAGCCGATCGGTGTCCTCACCCTCGCCGACGCCGTGCGCCCCGAGTCTCGGCAGGCGGTCGCCGGGCTGCGCGCGCTGGGGATCGAGGTCGCGATGATCACCGGTGACGCCGAGCCGGTGGCGCGCACGGTCGCCGCCGAGCTGGGCATCGACCGGGTGCTCGCAAGCGTGCGGCCCGAGCGCAAGAACGAGGAGGTCGCCGCGCTGCAGCGGGAGGGACGCACCGTCGCGATGGTCGGCGACGGCGTCAACGACGCGCCCGCGCTCGCCCAAGCGGACGTCGGCATCGCCATCGGGGCGGGGACCGACGTCGCGATCGGCTCGGCGGGCGTCGTCCTCGCGAGTGATGACCCCCGCTCGGTCCTGTCCGTCATCCACCTGTCCCGCGCGGCCTACCGCAAGATGACGCAGAACCTGTGGTGGGCGGCGGGCTACAACCTCGCCGCGGTCCCGCTCGCGGCGGGTGTGCTCGCGCCGGTCGGGTTCGTCATGCCGATGGCCGCCGGCGCGGTGCTCATGTCGCTGTCGACCGTCGTCGTCGCGGCCAACGCCCAGCTGCTGCGCCACCTCGACCTGTCCCCGGAGGGGAGCATGCGGGCGCTCGGCATGGCCGGGGACCGCTGAGCGGCCCGGTCAGGAGGGCACGCGGTCGGGCGGGAAGCCTCCGGTCGCGACCGGTCCCCAGCCGGTGATCGTGATCCGGATGAGCGACTTGCCCTGGCGTCGCATCGCGGCGCGGTAGTCCTCCCAGTCCGGGTGCTCGCCGGCGATGCACCGGTAGTAGTCGACGAGCGCGTCCTCGGCCTCGGGCATGTCGAGCACCTCGGCGGTGCCGTCGACCTGCACCCACGCGTCGTCCCAGTCCTCGCCCAGCACGAGCACCGACGCCGCGGGGTCGCGCCGCAGGTTCACCGCCTTCGCGCGGTCGGGGTAGGTGGAGATGACGATCCGCCCGGACTCGTCGACGCCGCCGCTGACCGGCGAGAGCTGCGGGCGCCCGTCGGCGCGCCGGGTGAGCAGCACGTGGTGGTGGCGGGTGCGGAGGAACTCGAGGAGCTCCTCGCGGCTGACGCGGTCGGCGGTGGCGATGCGTGGCATGGGTGCATCGTAGGAGCGCCGGGCCGCGCGCGCCGGGGTGACGGCGCCGGCTCAGCGGGCGTCGCGGCCCACGCCGAGGACGAGCCCGAGCCCTCCGAGGAAGAACGCACCGAGGATCACGAGGAGCTCGAGGTCCTGCGGCTCCCGCGGGATCGACGCCTCGGGCGGCGGCGCGGGCGCCTCGGCCGCCGCCGCGGACGCGGGTCCGGTCGCGGGCGCCGTGACGGCCGGGGCGCTCATCGGTTCTGACGGCGCCGCGGCGTCCAGGTTGAGCAGGGCCGGGGGCACGGAGGGCTCGTCGGCAGGAGGCAGGGCGGGCGGGGGCGTGCTCGGCTCAGGCTGCGGCTCGGGCTCGGGCTCCTCGACCGGGGGCGTGACCGCGTCGGTGAGGAGGAGCGTCACCACGTGCGTCCCGCCCGCGCCCGGGAGCGGCTCGACCGGCTGCCCCTCGGCCTCGAGCCGGTGGCCGGCGGCAGCCGTCACGGTGAGCTCGAGGACCGCCGTGCCGTCGAGGTACGCGAGCGCCGGGAGGTGCACCCCCGGCGCGAGCACCTCCCCCGCCGCGTCACGCACGACCTGCCCGGGCGCCTCCGGGACGTGGACGGCGTCCGCCTCGGTCCCGTCCGCGTCGAACGCCTCCGGGAGGACGAGCTCGGCCGCCGCCCGCGGGTCGATGACGTAGCGGACCGGCGCCGTGCCGCCGTCGTCGTCGGTGGCGAGGACGTGGCCCTCGGCGGCGAGCGCGCCGAGGACGACGCCGGCTAGCTCCCGGCCCAGGCCCTCCGCGGTGATCTCGACGTGCCCCATCGGGTCGCCGGGGACGTGGCGCGCCGTCCCCGCCGCGACGAGGTCGGCGACGGGCGTGCCGTCGACGAGCCACGTGACCCCGGGGTGGTCGGGCAGGAGGTAGCCCGCGCCGTCGTCGAGGTGGACCGGCGGCGGGAGGTGGACGACGACGGGAGCCACGGGTTCACCGGGCACCGGGCCGGGCTGCTCGACGGGTGGCGGTACCTCGCCGGACGGCTGTGCGGCCGCCGCGGCCGCCGGTGCCGCGACGCTCCCGAGGGCCAGCAGGACGCCCGCCGTCAGCGCCCGCAGGCGGCTCGTGGGGATGCGCATGGCGGCGTGGAGGTCCCGGGAGTCGGAGGCAGGGCGCGCGGACACGGCCCGTACCGACGATCGGCAGCGCGCCGTCGAGATCGAGGAGTTCGCGGAGGTTCAGCGTAGCCAGCCGACCGCCGCCCGGAGCGCGACGCGCGCGGGCACGGTGGCGGGTGAGGTCAGGTCGGCTCGCCCACCCCTCCGCTGTGGACCACGCTGTCCGAGCCCGGGAAGAAGAGGGACTCGGCGCCGGTGTCCGACCACCGCACGAGGTAGGGCGGGGTCCCGCCCTGACCGTGGACGGCGAGGACCTCACCGTCGCGGGTGTGGCCGCCCACGTGCGTGGCGTTGACGACGATCCTGTCCCCCGGTTCGACGGGTGCCATGCCCCTCACCTCCGTCAGTGCCGGCCGCTGTACCGGCTCACCACCATGGTGGCCCCATCCCGCCCCCGGCGAAAGAGGAGGCGCCTTCCTCCCACCCTCCCTCTGGGACGCCCCTTTGCGGGCTCCTGGGCGCGCTGCACGGGGTGTCCCCGGGGATCCAGAGGGTGTCCCAGAGAGAAGGGCCGGGCGAGGTCGGCGGCGGCGCGGCGCGTTCTCTGGGACGCCCCTTTACGGGGTCCCGGGCGCGCTGCACGGGGTGTCTCCGGGGATCCAGGGGGTGTCCCAGAGGTGGTGGTGGGGGTCCCCGTCGGCCCGCAGGGACCCGCGGCCGGGCGGGCGGCTACGGGTCCTCCACCGGGCCGACCGGCGGACTCAGTGGCTCGCACAGCTCGTCTGGGACACCCTTCTGCGGCCGCGCGGCGCCGCGCAGGGGGCGTCCGCGGGCTGCGAGGGGCGTCCCAGAGGGATCACGGCGCGGGGGCGGCTCAGAGAACGACGAAGCGGCGGGCCCCTGGGGGACCCGCCGCTCCTGCTGTGCGCGAGGGGGGAGTTGAACCCCCACGCCCTTTCGGGCACACGGACCTGAACCGTGCGCGTCTGCCTATTCCGCCACTCGCGCGTGTACAGCGAGGACGAGATTAGCACGGGGCTCGGGCCGGGGACGACGCCGCGGGGGGCAACGAGAGCGGGCTCACAGCCAGGGCCCTCGCGCGCCCCACCTGGCCGCCACGGGGCCGCCCCACAGGGTCTGCCGCGCCCCTACCTCCACGCCGATGCCTCGGGAACGATGCATGATCGTTACGATCAGGGTGGCTCAAGGGAGGAGGTGTCACGATGGGAGCTCTCGATCGCTTCGAGAAGAAGGTCGAGAACGCGGTCAACAGCGTCTTCGCGAAGGCGTTCCGCAGCGAGGTCAAGCCGGTGGAGATCGCCAGCGCGATCCGCCGCGCGATGGACGACCGCGCCGCCGCGGTCTCCCGCGGACGCACCGTCGTGCCCAACGAGTTCACCGTGCGGCTGAGCCCCGAGGACCGCGAGCGCGTCGACGCGTGGGGCGCCGACGCCCTCGCCGAGGAGATGGTCTCGGCGGCCACCGAGCACGCCGACAGCCAGCAGTACGCCTTCGTCGGCCCGGTCCGCGTCGTCTTCGAGACCGACGAGTCCGTGTCCACCGGCCGCCTCGACGTCGAGACCGCGACCGTCCGCGGCGCCGCCGCGCCCGCGACGTCCACCGCGGCCTCCACGCGCCACCCGATCATCGACATCGACGGTCAGCGCTACCTGCTCACCGGACCGGTCACCGTGCTCGGCCGCGGCACCGAGGCGGACATCGTCGTCGACGACTCCGGTGTCTCGCGCCGTCACCTCGAGCTGCGGGTCACCCCGCAGGGGACCGTCGCCACCGACCTCGGCTCGACCAACGGCACGTTCGTCGAGGGCCACCGCGTCCAGGCGGCAACCCTCCTGGATGGCAACACGATCACCATCGGCCGCACCCGGATCATGTTCTGGAACGGCGCGAGCGCCGAGGCAGGCCGATGACCGAGCTCGCCGTCACGCTCCTGCGCCTGAGCTACCTCGTGCTCCTGTGGGTCTTCGTCCTCAGCGCCCTCGCCGTGCTCCGCCAGGACATCTTCGGCACCCGCATCGTGCGCCGGGTCCGTGGCGCCGCCCGGTCACGCAAGCAGGCACGCCCCGCGGCCCCGCGCCCGGCGCGCAGCGCCCCCACCCGCCTCGTCGTCACCCAGGGCCCGCTCTCGGGCACGACCGTGCCGCTGGGCCCCTCGGCGATCATCATCGGCCGCTCCCCCGCCTCCACCCTCGTCCTCGACGACGACTACGCCTCCGGGCGGCACGCCCGCTTCTTCCCCCAGGACGGCTCGTGGTGGGTCGAGGACCTCGGCTCGACGAACGGCACGTTCGTCGGGGATCGTCGCCTCGCCCAGCCCGTCCAGCTCGCCACCGGCACGCCGGTGCGGGTGGGTCAGACCGTCATCGAGCTGCAGCGCTGAGCCCATGCCGCTGACCGTCAACTTCGCCGCCCGCTCCGACGTCGGGCTCGTGCGCTCGAGCAACCAGGACTCCGGCTACGCCGGGCCCCACCTCCTCGTGCTCGCCGACGGCATGGGCGGCCCCGCCGGCGGCGACATCGCCTCCTCCGTGGCCCTGGCCCACCTCGTCCACCTCGACGAGGAGCAGCCGGCGGCCGACGACCTCCTGCCGAGCCTGCGCGAGTCGGTCGCCGCCGCGCACGCCGACCTCGAGGAACGCGCCGAGGCCGACCCCGAGCTCGCCGGCCTGGGCACGACGTGCATCGCGGTCCTCCGCTCGGAGAACAAGATCGCCATGGTCCACATCGGCGACTCGCGTGCCTACCTCCTGCGCGACGGCGAGCTCACCCGGATCACCACCGACCACACCTTCGTCCAGCACCTCGTCGACATCGGCCGCCTCACCCCCGAGCAGGCCGAGCGCCACCCGCAGCGCTCGGTGCTCCTGCGGGTGCTCGGCGACACCGACGGCGACGTCATCCTCGACGAGTCGGTCCGCGAGGCGAAGGTCGGGGACCGCTGGCTGCTGTGCTCCGACGGCCTGTCCGGCGTGGTGAGCGCGGAGACCATCGCCGAGACCCTCACCCGCGTCGCCGACCCCGGCCGCTGCGCCGAGGAGCTCATCGACCTCGCCCTGCGCGGCGGCGGTCCGGACAACGTCACCTGCGTCATCGCCGACTTCCTCGACGCCGACGACCTCCCCGACGGCCTCGTCCCGGCGACCACCCCGCAGGTCGTCGGCGCCGCCGCCACCGACCGGCTGCGCGCCACGAGAGGCACCCCGGGCGCCGCCGGCCGCGCCGCAGCCCTGACCGCGCCCGCACCGCGGCCGGCCGAGGAGGACGAGGAGGACCAGCCCCGTCCGCGCCGCCGCTGGATCGGGGCCACCCTGCTCACGCTCCTCGTCCTCGCCGGCCTCGGTGCCGCGGCCTGGTTCGGCTACCGCTGGACCCAGGACCAGTACTACCTCGCGCCCGACGGCGAGGTCGTCGCCATCTACCGCGGCATCCCCCAGGAGCTCGGGCCGCTCACCCTCTCCGAGGTCCATGAGCGCACCGACCTGCGCCTGGACGACCTGCCCAGCTACGTCCAGGACCGCCTCGAGGCGACGATGACCGTCGACTCCCTCGAGGACGCCGAGACCCGCGTGCGCGAGCTGCGGGCAGACGTGCGCCGCCCCGCCGACGGCGCCACCCCCGCCCCCACCCCGACGAGCGTGCCCGGGGCCACGCAGGACGGGGCCTAGATGGCCATCGTCAGCCAGCAGGCAGGGCGCCCGGGCCGGTGGGTCGAGCTGGGGCTCCTCGCCCTCGCGATCGGCATCGGCCTGTACGCCTACGTGCAGGTGGGGCTGGCGACGACGGGCGAGGTCCCCAGCGGGGTCTTCACCCAGCTCGGGGTGCTCGTCGTCCTCGCCGTGCTCACGCACGTCGTCCTGCGGTGGCGAGCGCCCTACGCCGACCCTGTCATCCTGCCTACCGCCGTCGCCCTCAACGGCCTCGGGCTCGCGATGATCTACCGCATCGACCAGGCCGAGGGCACGTCCTTCGCCTCCCGCCAGGTCATGTGGACGATGCTCGGGGTGGCGGCCGCCGTCGCCGTCGTCGTGCTCCTGCGCGACCACCGGCAGCTGCGCCGCTACACCTACCTGTCGATGATCCTCGGCCTCGTCATGCTCCTCCTGCCGCTCGTGCCGGGGCTGGGCGCGACGATCAACGGCGCCCGGATCTGGATCTCGCTCGGGGGGCTGTCCTTCCAGCCCGCCGAGCTGGCCAAGGTGCTCCTCGCCATCTTCTTCGCCGGCTACCTCGTGACGAACCGCGACACCCTCGCCCTCGCCGGCCCGAAGGTGCTCGGCCTCCAGCTGCCCCGGGCCCGCGACCTCGGCCCGATCCTCCTCGCCTGGGGCGTCGCGCTCGTCGTCCTCGTCTTCCAGCGGGACCTCGGCACGGCGCTGCTCTTCTTCGCCCTGTTCGTCGCCATGCTCTACGTCGCCACCGAACGGCTGAGCTGGGTGCTCATCGGCCTGCTCCTCTTCGGCGGCGGGGCGGCGCTGGCCGCCGCCACCCTCGACCACGTCGGCGCCCGCTTCGACGTCTGGCTCAACGCCCTGGACCCCGACATCTACAACCGCGCGTTCGGCGGCTCCTACCAGGTGGTCCAGGGGCTGTTCGGGATGGCGTCGGGCGGCCTCATGGGCACCGGCTGGGGTCAGGGCCGGCCCGAGATCGTGCCCTACGCCCACTCCGACTTCATCATCGCCTCGCTCGCCGAGGAGCTCGGCCTCACCGGCCTGCTGGCGATCCTCCTCATGTACCTCGTCCTCGTCGAGCGCGGCATGCGGGCCGCCATCGGGGTGCGCGACGGCTTCGGCACGCTGCTCGCCTCGGGCCTGTCCTTCGTCGTCGCCTTCCAGTGCTTCGTCGTCGTCGGCGGGGTCACCCGGCTCATCCCGCTCACCGGCCTGACGATGCCGTTCCTCGCCCAGGGCGGCTCCTCCCTCGTCGTCAACTGGATGATCGTCGCGCTGCTCCTGCGCATCTCCGACGCCGCCCGCCGGCCCGCGGCGATGAGCGGCGAGCTGCCGATCCCGCCGCTCGACACCTCCGGGGAGGTCGCCGAGGTGACGTTCCGCCCGACCGGTGACGACGCCAACCCCACCGAGGTGGTGAGGCTCTCGTGAACACGCCAGTCCGCCGGCTCACGGTGGTGGCCGCGCTCATGTTCCTCGCGCTCATGGTCGCCGCCACGTCCGTCCAGTACGTCCAGGCGCCGTCGCTCAACGCCGACGGTCGCAACGTGCGCACCATCTACCGCGAGTTCGGGCAGGACCGGGGCCCGATCATCGTCGCCGGGGAGGCGATCGCCTCCTCGACGCCGGTCGACACCGACTACCGCTACCAGCGCTCCTACTCCCAGCCGTTCCTCTACGCGCACTCCACCGGCTACTTCGCCGCCGCGCTGAGCTCGATGACCGGCATGGAGCTCGCCGCCAACGACGTCCTCGGCGGCACCGCCGACTCCCTCGTCGTCCAGCGGCTCCAGGACCTCGTCACCGGGCGCCAGCCGCAGGGCGGGTCGGTCGAGCTCACCCTGGACCCGCGCGCCCAGCAGGCCGCCTGGGACGCGCTCGGGGACCAGCGCGGCGCCGTCGTCGCCCTCGACACCCGGACCGGGGCGATCCTCGCCATGGTCTCCAAGCCGAGCTACGACCCCAACGCCCTCGCCGTGCACTCCGGCTCGGCGGCGCAGGAGGCCTACGACGCCCTGGTCGCCGACCCCACCGAGCCCCTCGTCAACCGGGCGATCGGCGGGGACCTGTACGCGCCGGGCTCCTCCTTCAAGATCGTCGTCGCCGCGGCGGCCATCGAGGCCGACAACCTCGACGCCGACAGCCCGGTGCCCTCCCCCGCCCAGCTCCAGCTCCCGCAGTCGACGCGGGTCATCAACAACCCCGGCGGCATCCAGTGCACGCCCAACGACACAGCGCCGCTGCGCTACACGGTCGAGCAGTCGTGCAACACGACGTTCGCCCAGCTCGGCATGGACCTGGGCGCGGACGCCCTGCGGGAGCAGGCCGAGGCGTTCGGGTTCGGCCAGCCGCTGCGCATCCCGCTGCAGGTGACCCCCTCGAGCTTCCCCCAGGACATGGACGCCGCGCAGACCGCCCTGGCCTCCATCGGGCAGTTCGACGTGCGCGCCACGCCGCTGCAGATGGCGATGGTCTCCCAGGCCATCGCCAACGACGGGCGCCAGATGCAGCCCTACCTCGTGGCCACCGAGCGCAACGCCGACCTCGAGGTCGTCTCCACGACCGAGCCGACCGAGCTGCGCCAGTCGGTCACCCCGCGCACCGCCGGTGTGCTCACCGAGCTCATGACGAGCGTCGTCGCCAACGGCACCGGGCGGGCCGCCCAGCTGCCGGGCATCGCCGTCGCCGGCAAGACCGGCACCGCGCAGAGCGGGACGGACGCCCCGCCGCACGCGTGGTTCACGTCCTTCGCCCCCGCGGACGACCCGCGGGTGGCCGTCGCCGTGGTCGTGGAGAACGGTGGGTTCGAGGGGGACGTCGCCTCCGGCGGGACCACCGCCGCCCCGATCGCGCGGCAGGTGCTCGCCGCGCTGCTCCTGGAGTAGGCGTGCCGATCCGCACAGGACACCTCCTCAAGGGACGCTACGAGCTCACCGAGCGCATCGCCGTCGGCGGCATGGGCGAGGTGTGGCGCGGCCGTGACCGGCTGCTCGGGCGCACGGTCGCGGCCAAGGTGCTGCGCGAGGACCTCCTGGGGGACGAGGCCTCGCTCGACCGGCTGCGCGCCGAGGCGCGCAACGCCAGCGGCGTCGTGCACCCGAACGTCGCCGTCGTCCTCGACTACGGCGAGCAGGACGGCGGCGGGTTCCTCGTCATGGAGCACGTGCCCGGCGAGCCCCTGTCCCGCATCCTCGCCCGCGAGCGCACCCTGCCCCTGGACCGGCTGCTGCCGATCCTCCTCCAGTGCTGCCGCGGCCTGCAGGCGGTGCACGACGCCGGGGTGGTGCACCGCGACGTCAAGCCCTCCAACGTCCTGCTCACCCCGGACGGCACGGTCAAGCTCACCGACTTCGGCATCTCCGTCGCGACCGACCAGCCGGCGCTCACGGCGACCGGGATGGTCATGGGCACCGCCCAGTACCTGCCGCCCGAGCTCGCGATGGGCAGGCCGGCGCGGCCCGCCGGGGACCTCTACGCCCTCGGCGTCATCGCCTACGAGGCCATCGTCGGCCGCCGGCCCTACACCGGCACCACCCAGGTGGACATCGCGATGGCACACGTCACCTCCCCGCTGCCCCCGCTCCCCGACGACGTGCCGGCCCCGGTCCGCGAGCTCGTCACCGCGATGCTCGCCAAGGACCCCGCGGACCGGCCGCCGTCCGCCGCGGTGGTCGCCCGCCGCCTCGATGAGCTCGGGGAGGCCCCGCTCTCCCCTCCGACGCCCGCGCCCGCCGGCACGAGGAGGACGACGACGGCGCGCCCGCAGCGGGCTGCCTCGGCCACGCCCCCCGGGCGTCGTCGTGGACCCGCAGACCGCTGGCAACGACCCACGTGGGAGGACCTGGCCGCCGACCGCCGCTGGGTCGCCGCTCTCGCGGCAGGTGTCGTGCTCGCCCTCCTGCTCGCCCTGACCCTCGGTACCCTTGCCCTGGGCGGGGACGGTCGGGTGGGCAGTGCCCCCGACATGCGCCCAGCCGACCGACCGACAGTGAGGATCCCCTAGTGGTGGACGAAGTACCCAAGGTGCTCGCAGGACGTTACGAGGTCCGTGAGCTCATCGGCCGCGGGGGCATGGCCGAGGTCTACATCGGTTACGACAGCCGGCTCTCCCGGACGGTGGCGATCAAGGTGCTGCGGTCCGACCTCGCGCGCGACCCCACCTTCCAGGCGCGCTTCCGCCGCGAGGCGCAGGCCGCGGCGGCCCTCAACCACCCGGCGATCGTCTCGGTCTACGACACCGGCGAGGACGACGTCGTCACCGCGAGCGGTGAGCGCGCCCACGTCCCGTACATCGTCATGGAGTACGTCGAGGGCCACACGGTGCGCTCCCTGCTCAACGACGGCGCCGCGGTGCCGATCGACGAGGCCTGCGAGATCGTCATCGGGGTGCTCTCCGCGCTGGCCTACTCCCACCGGGAGGGCATCGTCCACCGGGACATCAAGCCCGGCAACGTCATGCTCACGCCCACCGGGCAGGTCAAGGTCATGGACTTCGGCATCGCCCGCGCGATGGCCGACTCCGCCGCGACGATGACCCAGACCCACGCCGTCGTCGGCACCGCCCAGTACCTCTCCCCGGAGCAGGCCCGCGGCGAGGTCGTCGACGCCCGCTCCGACATCTACTCCACCGGCTGCCTGCTCTTCGAGCTGCTCACCGGCCAGCCGCCCTTCAGCGGCGACTCCGCGGTGGCGGTGGCCTACCAGCACGTGCGCGAGATGCCCAAGACGCCGAGCCAGGTGGCCTCCGACATCCCCGAGGCGCTCGACCGGATCGTGCTCAAGTCGCTGGCCAAGGACCGCGAGGACCGCTACCCCGACGCCGACGCGATGCGGGCGGACCTCGAGGCCGCGGTGCGCGGCGGTGAGGTCAGCGCGCCGGCGGCGAGCACGTGGATCGCTGCCGCGGCCGCGGCAGACGCGACCTCCGTCATCGGCGCCGCCCCGTCCGCGACGCGGGCGATGCCGGCGCAGACCGGCTCCCGCGCGGCCGTGGCCGCCGAGGAGGACGAGGAGCCGAAGAAGCGCTCGCCCTGGTGGGTGTGGGTGCTCGTGCTCGTGGGCCTGCTGGCCGCCGCCGGCGTCACCTACCTCCTGCTCACCAACGACAACGACACCGAGCCCGACCCGCCCGCCGTCGTCACCGTCCCCGACCTCACCGGGATGGACCAGACGGCGGCCCGGCTCGCCGTCGAGGGCGAGGGACTCGTCTTCGCGATCGGGGACCCGGAGTTCTCCGCGGACATCGAGCCCGGGATCTTCGTCAGCTCCGACCCGGCGGTCGGCGCCGAGGTCGAGGAGGGGCAGACCGTCACGGTGCGCTTCTCCGCCGGTCCCGAGGCCGTCGAGATGCCCGACGTCGTGGGCCTGAGCCAGCGTCAGGCGCAGGACCAGCTCTCCGAGGACGAGCTGGGCATCAGCGTCCGGATCACCTACCGGCCGATCAACAGCCCGGACTACGAGGCCGACCGCGTCGCGCAGACCGAGCCGCCGGCCGGTGAGCCGGTCGAGCCGGGGGCGGAGGTCGTCCTCCACATCGCCACCGGCAACGTCGACGTCCCCGACGTCCGCGGCCAGACGATCGAGGCGGCGACCGAGGCGCTGCGCGCCCTCAACCTCACGGTGAGCGCCGTCGACCAGCCCTCGGGCGACTTCGACCCGGGTACGGTGCTCGACCAGGACCGCACCGGCCCGGTGCCGCGGTTCAGCACGATCGAGCTCACGGTGGCCGTCGAGGCCCCGACGCCGGTCCAGCCCACGCCGACCCCGACGCCGGCTCCCACCGAGGAGCCCGCGCCGAGCGAGAGCCCGACCACGGAGGAGCCGCCGCCGAGCGGCTCGGCCGAGCCCGGCCACCGGGCGGGCGAGGAGCTGTAGCCACAGACGCCGGAGCCCGGCACCGCGGAGGCGGTGCCGGGCTCTCGTCGTACCAGGCTCGGGCGAGCCGTGTCAGCGGCGGACGAGCGGGGCGAGGCCCTCGCTGCGGGCGGTCGCCTCGCGGTCACCCGCGATCGTGAGCCAGTTCGCCAGCAGCCGGTGCCCGTGGTCGGTGAGCACGGACTCGGGGTGGAACTGCACGCCGTGGAGCGGCAGGTCGCGGTGCTCCAGGCCCATGACGATGCCGTTCGCGGTGCGCGCGGTGACCCGCAGCGTGTCCGGCACGGTGGCCGGGTCGACGGTGAGCGAGTGGTACCGGGTGGCGGTGAACGGCGTGGGGAGCCCGGCGAAGACACCGGTGCCGTCGTGCTCGACGAGGGACGTCTTGCCGTGCATGAGCTCGGGCGCGTGGGTGACGGTGGCCCCGAAGAGCTCACCGAGGGCCTGGTGGCCCAGGCACACGCCGAGCATCGGCACCCGGTGCTCGGCGCACGCCGCGATGACGTCGAGCGTGACGCCCGCACCCTTCGGGGTGCCCGGGCCCGGGGAGACGAGGACGGCGTCGACGTCGCGCGGGTCGGTGGTGACGTCGTCGTTGCGCTGGACGACGGCAGTTGCGCCGAGCTGCTCGAGATAGCCGACGATCGTCCAGACGAAGCTGTCGTAGTTGTCGACGACGAGGACGCGGGTCACGGGGCTCCCTCGATGGTGGTCTCGTTGAAGGGCATGTAGGGGGCGATCTGCGGGAACAGCCAGGTGAAGCAGGCGTAGACGACCGCCGCCGCCAGGAGGAGGAGCAGGATGACCCGGAACCACGCGGGCCCGGGGAGCACCCGCCACAACGCGCCGTACATCAGCGTCCCTCCTCGAGCTCGAGCAGCTCGGCCGGCATGCCGTCGTTCTTGTCGACCCAGTGCTGGAACTGGCCGTAGGTGATCCACCGCTCGGCGGCGGAGAACAGGGGGTGGCACGTCGTCAGGGTGATCATCCGCTCCGTGGGCGGGACACCGGGCTCGTTCGGCACCGGCGCGATGACCTCGACCTGCGAGGGGTGGACCACCTCGGACCCGACGACCTCGTAGACGAGGTAGGCGTCGGCGGTCTCGACGACGAGCGAGTCGCCGACGACGATCTGCTCGATCTCCCGGTAGGGCGCGCCGTAGGACTGCCGGTGTGCGGCCGTCGCGAAGTTGCCGACCTCGCCGGGCAGCTGGGTGTCGGGGTAGTGCCCGATGTAGCCCCGGTTGAGGACCGCGCCCAGGCTCACGCCCTCGGCGATCGAGTACTCGTAGTCCGGTCCGAGCCGCGGGACGTGCAGCGTTCCCATGACGTCGCCCTCGCCGCCCACCGTGGGCAGCGGCGGCGGGTCGGTGCGCGGCTCGCCGGGCTGCGGCGGCGCGTCGATGACGTCGCCCTGGCCGCGCCAGTCCTCCAGGACCTGGGCCTGGTGGTTGTTCGCCTCGACGTCCGTCCACCACAGCTGCCACACGACGAAGAGCCCGAGGAGGACGCCGGCGGTGATCATGAGCTCGCCGACGACGCCGACGAGACCGGCGAGGAAGCCACCCCTGCGCTTGCGCGGCCGGGTGCGCCGCGGCGTGCCGTCGTCCGGCTGGCCGGGCAGCCACTCGAGCTGGTCGACGTCCGTGCTGGCCATCGAGGTCCTCTGGTCGCGTCTCACTGGGTCCGGATCAGCGTAGTTCACCCTGCTCGCGCGTGGTCCAGACGAAGGGAGCCCGTGTAGGCGGGCATGTCGATGGCGGGCGTCTCCTCGAGGGACCAGCCCAGACCGACGGCGTCGACGTACTGGAGGTAGACCTGCACCCCGGGGGCGGCCTCGACGGCGGCGGCGAGCTCCTGCGGGTCCCCGATGGCCGAGACGCGGTAGGGCGGGGAGTAGTGGCGGCCGTGGAGCAGGAGGACGTTGCCCACGCAGCGCACGGAGGAGGTCGAGGTGATCCGCTGGTCCTGGATCATCATCGCCTCGGCTCCGCCCGTCCACAGGGCGTTGATGACCGCCTCGAGGTCCTGCTGGTGGACGACGAGGTCGTCGGGGTGCAGGCCGCTGGCGGCGAGGTCCGGCGGGGCGGGGGCGTCCCACAGCTCGACGACGACGCCCGGCCCGGTCACCGGCGTCTGCCCGGCGGCGAGGGCGGTGAGCACGCCCGCCTCCGGGTCCGGCGCGGCCGGCGGCTGCTCCCGGGCCACGAGATCGGCGCGCTCCTGGCGCAGCTGGGCGACCTCCTCCTCGTTCTCCTCCAGCCGGGCGGTCTCGACGCGGGCGAGGTCGACGAGGTTGGTGGCGGACCGGTCCGCCTCGTCCTCGAAGAGCGTGGCGCTGGTGGCGAAGAGGAGGCCGGCGAGCGCGGCGACGAGACCGACGGCCACCGAACCGTTCCAGTGCGAGCCCTTCAGCGAGCGAGCCATCGTCCACATCCTCCTTTCCCGAGCAGGGGCGTGCCCTTCTTCGGCGTTCCGCCCACTACGCTAGGGGAGGCGTCGCGTGCCAGGAAGGGCAGGCGACACCGCGACCGTACCGAGGTACCGCCGGCCGGGCGGGACACCGAAGGAGAGCTGACAGTGCCGGAGTCCAAGCGCCGCAAGAACAAGGCGACGTACACGCCCCCGCCCACGCCTGCCCAGCCCAAGGAGAGCCCGCGCTGGTGGGTGCCCACCGCCGTCGTCCTCATGGTCGTCGGCATGCTGTGGGTGGTCATCACCTACATCATCCAGGCTGCCGGCCCCATCCCGGGCATCGGGAACCTCAACCTGGCGATCGGGTTCGTCGTCCTGCTCGTCGGGTTCCTCATGACCCTGCGCTGGCGGTAGTCCGCCAGTCCACGGAGCGCCGGTCCAGTGCTGGACCGGCGCTTCGTCGTCTCCGGGTGTCTCGTCCCCGGCTGTGCCCACAGGTGTGGAGCAACCTGTGGAGAACTACAGCGGTGTAACTTCCCCAGGTGTGCACAAACCTGTGGAGAACTACATGGTTGTCATTTCCCCAGGTGCACAGGTGTGCACAAGCCTGTGGAGAACTACATCTGTGTAACTCAGGAGATCGCGTACTTCGCGGCAGCGAGGACGACGAGGAGCACGGTGACCCCCACGGTGGCCACGACACTCACCGCGGTCCGGCGGTCGCGCGGCGCGTAGACGTAGGCGGCGGACAGCAGGAGGCCGGTGAGCAGGCCACCGACGTGCGCCTGCCAGGCGACGTTGGGGATGACGAACCCGAGCACGGCGTTGATCGCGATGAGCACGACGATCTGGGTCGTGTCCCGCCCGAGGCGGCGCAGAGCGAGCCCGATCGCGCCGAAGAGGCCGAACACCGCGCCGGAGGCACCGACGACGGGGGTGACCCAGTCGTGCTCGAAGGGGGAGGCGAACAGCAGGACGCCAACCGAGCCGCCGAGGGCGCTCACGAGGAACAGGGCGGCGAACCGCCAGCGCCCCAGGGCCGGCTCGAGCACCGAGCCGACGATCCACAGGGCGTACATGTTCACCGCGAGATGGAGGAACCCGCCGTGGAGGAACGCGGCGGTGAGGAACCGGTGCGGCTCGAGCTCACCGAGGGCCGGCATGAAGTACGCCGGCGTGCTCAGGCCCGGGAACACCCGCTGGGCGGCGTAGGCGAGCACGCACAGGGCGACGAACGTCATCGTGACCACTGGCCGCCCGCTGTGGACCTTGGCCCCGAAGACCGTGCGGCGGGCGGGCATCGCCGCCTGCGCCCTGGCGACGCAGTCGACGCACTGGACGCCCACCGCTGCCGGTCGCTGGCACTCGGGGCACACGGGCCGGTCGCAGCGTTGGCACCGCACGTACGAGACGCGGTCGGGGTGCCGCGGGCAGACCGGTGGCTGGGCGCCGCCGGCCTGCCCGTAGGGACTGGCGGTCATCTGCTCAGTCGGTGACGGTGATCGAGGAGATGACGACGTCCTCGACCGGACGGTCGCCCGGGCCGGTGGGGACGGCGCTGATCTTGTCGACGACGGCGCGGCTCTCGGCGTCCGCGACGCGACCGAAGATCGTGTGCTTGCCCTGCAGCCAGGTCGTGGGCGCGGTCGTGATGAAGAACTGCGAGCCGTTGGTGCCGCGGCCGCCGATCTTCCCGGCGTTGGCCATCGCCAGCATGTAGGGCTGGGTGAAGTCGAGCTCCGGGTGGATCTCGTCGTCGAAGGTGTAGCCGGGGCCGCCGCGCCCAGAGCCCAGCGGGTCGCCGCCCTGGATCATGAAGTTCGGGATGATCCGGTGGAAGATCACGCCGTCGTACAGGGGGTCGTTCGACTCCTGGCCCGTCGCCGGGTTGGTCCAGGTCCGCTCGCCCTTGGCGAGGGAGACGAAGTTCTCCACGGTCTTGGGGGCGTGGTGGGGGAACAGCTCGATGACGATGTCCCCGAGGTTCGTGTGCACAGTTGCTTCCATACCGCCGATCCTTTCACGCCGCAGCGAGCGGGCGCAGCGCGAGAATCCGCCGTAGGAATGGTGCGCCGGTCCACCCTTGATGGGACTATGGCCGCACGTACCTGAAAGCCACGAGGGAGAGCACATGTCGCGCAAGCCGAAGATCAGCGAGATCGACGCCGAGAAGGTGCGCCAGCAGGCAGCGGACCTCGGCCACACCCTCACCGAGCAGGCCTCGCGGGCCACCGAGGCCGCGGCCGCCCTGGCAGGGCAGGGGAAGGTGTGGGCGACCGACGTCGCCGCCCCGAAGATCGACAAGGCGTGGCGCGAGGGCGTCTCCGTCGCCGCCCCGAAGATCGAGGCCGCGGCCGGCAAGGCCCGCCCTGCCGTCGACCACGCTCGCGACAAGATCGTCGACGACTACCTGCCGCGCGTCCAGAAGGCGATGCACGACGCCGCCGAGGCCGCCGCGAAGGAGAACGGCGCCAAGGGCAAGGCCGTCAAGGCCGGCAAGGCCGCCCAGAAGGCGCTCACCACGAAGCCGAAGAAGCGCGGCGGCAAGGGCAAGGCCCTGGGCTGGGTGCTCGTCGGCACCGCGGCCGCCGGCACCGGCTACCTCCTGTGGCGCCGCACGCAGCCCGTCGACGACCCGTGGGCCGAGGAGTACTGGGAGGACACGACGGTGACCACCGTCGCCGAGGTCTCCACGGCCCCCGCCGGTGTCGAGGACGGTGAGCCCGCCGCCGACGCCGAGATCGTCGCCGCCGAGGCCGGCGCCGCTGCCGGTGCCACCGATGAGCTCACCGACCCCATCGACAAGGGCCGCGGCGAGACCGACGTCGACGACACCCGCAACGCCTGACCAGAACCACACACGATGCCCGGGGCCCTGGTGGTCCCGGGCATCGTCGTCCCCCTGAGGAGGAACACCCGATGAGCGACGACGTCCACGCGCTGGCCGCGCACGTCTTCGACCTCGCCCGCGGCGGTGAGACCGACGCGCTGGCCGCGTACCTGGACGCAGGTGCCCCCGTCGACCTCACGAACGACAAGGGCGACTCCCTGCTCATCCTGGCGAGCTACCACGAGCACGAGGACACGGTCGCGCTGCTCCTCGAGCGTGGCGCCGACGTCTCGCGGCTCAACGACCGTGGCCAGAGCGCCCTCGTCTGTGCCGTGTTCAAGCAGGCGCCGGGGATCGTGCGCCGCCTCGTGGCCGCCGGTGCGGACCCGGACGCCGGGACCCCGAGCGCCCGCGCGACCGCGCAGTACTTCGGAGCCACCGAGATCGCCGCGCTGCTCGAGGGCTGACCCGGTTGTCCCACACCGCCTCGTACAGCCGCCGTGCGTAGAGCAGCGTGCCTGCCTCCCTGATGAGAGCGGTCGATGCCGCGAACACCTCGTCGTCGTGCGGGTAGAGGGCGAAGTACCGACCCTCCCTCGCCGCACGCCCAGGGCTCTTTGCCGACTCCGCCTACGCCTGGCAGGCGGCGGACAAGCTCGTGTGGTCCACGACCCTCACCGAGCCGGCGCCGCGGCACACCCGCATCGAGCGCCGCTTCGACGCCTCGGCGGTGCGCGCGCCCAAGGAGACAGCCACACGTGACCTCACCGTGGGCGGCGCGAAGCTGGCCGGCAACGGCTGCTGTGGTTCACCCCGGCGCTCGGCACGGACAGTGCGGACGCGCTGGAGATGCTCGCGGTCGTCGGGACGCAGGATCTCGAGCCGCGGTGAGGTCGGCCAGATGCCGTGGTGGAGCCAACGGGACTCGAACCCGTAACCCCCTGCTTGCAAAGCAGGTGCGCTACCAATTGCGCCATGGCCCCGATGCCGGCGACGTGGCCGGCGGGGGAATGCTACCCGCGCTCAGTGGGCGGTGGAGGCCTCGGGCGCCTCGGGGAAGGTGTTCCCGCCGAAGCTGTCGGTGACCTCCTGCCACAGGGCCCGCTCCTCGCGGTCGGCCCGGACCTTCGCCCAGACGGCGTAGCCGGCTGCCGCCAGGGCGGCGACTCCGAGAAGCTTCTTCATGGGTTGCCTCCGTGGTGGTCGTGTGGGCCTAGCTGGACTCGAACCAGCGACCTCTTCCTTATCAGGGAAGCGCTCTAACCGTCTGAGCTATAGGCCCGTCGCACCCGGTGACGCCTCATGGGTGCCGGATGAGACTACCCCAGGGCCGCGGCCCTGCCCAAACCTGGACCGGGCCCCGGGGACGTCGTGTTCGCCACACTCAGTCGTCGGTGAGCGTGAGGTGCACGCCGCCGACGAGCGCCGCGACGATGTTGTAGAGGAACGCGCCCAGTGTCGCGAGGGCGGTGAGGAGCAGGATGTCGACAACGGCGATGATCGCCGCCATCGAGACCACGCGGTCGAACTGGACGTAGTCCATGAGCCGGAGGAAGTTCTCCGAGTCGAGGGTGACGAGCAGCTCCTCGATGTCGGCGAAGACGTGCATCGAGTCGAGCACGAGCCACATGGCGGCCGCGGCGACGACGATGCCGATGCCGACGGCGATCGACAGGAGGAAGGACAGCTTCATCACCGACCACGGGTCCACCCGCGCGACCGACAGGCGCACGCGCCGCGGGCCGGAGGAGGGACGGGCGGCAGCGCGCGGCTCGCTCTTGCCGGCGGCCGGCCCCTGGGCGGTCTGCGTCGCCCCCGCAGCAGCCGCGGGACGCTCCGTCGTCGAGGACTGGGCGCCGTAGCGCGGCGCCGTCGCCGACCCGCCGGAGACCTGACCGGTGCGCACGGCGCTGGCGCCGCCGACCGGGGCGGTCTGGTCGGGGTGGGGGACCACCGGGTGCTCGGAGACGCCCTTGGCGGCCGCGAAGCGCTCAGCGAGGCTGGTGCGGATCGCCGTGCGGTCCTGGGACGTCGTGGACCCCGTGCCGGGCTCGGTGGCGGCCGGACGCGTCACGTCCTCCGGCCCGGGAGTGCTGGTGCTCATGACTGTCCTCCATCGTCACCCTCGGCGGGCTCCTCGGCTTCCTCGGGTGACGCTACGCCATCGGCGTCGCGCTCGGCGTTCCGTGCGACGGCGATGATGCGGTCCCCGTTGTCGGGCTTGGCGAAGATGACACCCTGGGTGTTGCGACCGGTGAGGTTGACCTCCTCGACCGCCGACCGGACGATCTTGCCGCCCTCCATGATGACCATGACCTCGTCGTCGGGCCTGGTGAGCAGCGCGCCGACGAGGTCCCCGCGGGCCTCGACGAGGTTGGCGACCTTGATGCCGAGACCGCCGCGGCCCTGCACCCGGTACTCCTCGATGGCGGTGCGCTTGGCGAACCCGCCCTCGGTGACGACGAAGAGCGCCGAGCTCTCGTGACCGGGGTGGACGACGTCCATCGCGAGCAGCTCGTCGTCGCCGCGGAACTTCATGCCGGTGACGCCGGAGGTCGAACGGCCCATCGGGCGCAGCGCCTCGTCGGTCGCGGTGAAGCGGATCGACTGCCCCTTGCGCGAGACGAGCAGGAGGTCGTCGTCGCTGTTGGCGAGGCTGGCGGACACGACGCGGTCGCGCCGGCCCTCCTCGTCCTCGCGGAGGTTGATCGCGATGATGCCGCCGGTGCGGTTGGTGTCGTACTCGCCGAGGCGGGTCTTCTTCACCAGGCCGCGCTGGGTGGCCAGGACGAGGTAGTCCGCGTCGTCGTAGCTGCGCAGGGCGAGCACCTGGGCGATGCGCTCGTCCGGCTGGAAGGCCAGCAGGTTCGCCACGTGCTGGCCCTTGGAGTCACGCCCGCCCTCGGGCAGCTCGTACCCCTTGGCCCGGTAGACCCGGCCCATGTTCGTGAAGAACAGCAGCCACTGGTGGGTCGTGGTGACGAAGAAGTGCTCGACGATGTCGTCCTCGCGCAGCTGCGTGCCGCGCACGCCCTTGCCGCCACGACGCTGGGAGCGGTAGTTGTCGGTGCGGGTGCGCTTGACGTAGCCGCCACGGGTGATCGTGACGACGACGTCCTCCTCGGGGATGAGGTCCTCGATCGACATGTCGCCCTCGTAGGGGACGACCGTCGTGCGCCGCTCGTCGCCGTACTTCGCGACGATCGTGCCGAGCTCCTCCGACACGATCCGGCGCTGGCGCTCCGGAGAGGCGAGGATGTCCTTGTACTCGCGGATCTCCGCCTCGATCTTGTCGTGCTCGTCGACGATCTTCTGGCGCTCGAGGGCGGCCAGGCGGCGCAGCTGCATCGCGAGGATGGCATCGGCCTGGATCTCGTCGATGTCGAGCAGGTCCATGAGGCCCCCGCGCGCGGCGTCCCCACTCTCCGAGCGCCGGATGAGGGCGATGACCTCGTCGAGCATCTCCAGCGCCTTGAGCTGGCCGCGCAGGATGTGGATGCGCTCCTCGGCCCGCTTGAGCAGGAACCGCGTACGACGCACGATGACGTCGATCTGGTGGTTCACCCAGTGCCGGACGAACGCGTCGAGGCTCAGCGTGCGGGGCACGCCGTCGACGAGCGCGAGCATGTTCGCCGGGAAGTTGTCCTGCAGCTGGGTGTGCTTGTAGAGGTTGTTGAGCACGACCTTGGCGACGGCGTCACGCTTGAGGATGATGACGAGCCGCTGGCCGGCGCGGCCGGAGGACTCGTCGCGCATGTCGGCGATGCCCTGCAGCCGTCCGTCGTGGACGAGCGAGGCGATCTTGGTGACGAGGTTGTCCGGGTTCACCTGGTAGGGCAGCTCGGTGACGACCAGGCACTGCCGGCCCTGGATCTCCTCGACGTTGACCACGGCGCGCTGGGTGATCGAGCCGCGGCCGGTGCGGTAGGCATCCTCGATGCCGCGGCGGCCGAGGATCGTCGCGCCGGTGGGGAAGTCGGGGCCCTTGATGCGCTCCATGAGCGCCTCGAGCAGCTCCTCCTTGGAGGCCTCGGGGTTCTCGAGGAACCACTGCACGCCCTCGGCCACCTCGCGCAGGTTGTGCGGCGGGATGCGCGTGGCCATGCCGACCGCGATGCCCTCCGACCCGTTGACGAGGAGGTTGGGGAAGCGGGCCGGCAGGACGTCCGGCTCCTGGTTCTTCCCGTCGTAGTTGTCGTGGAAGTCGACCGTGTCCTGGTCGATGTCGCGGACCATCTCCATGGCCAGCGGCGCCATCTTGCACTCGGTGTACCGCGGGGCGGCGGCGCCGAGGTTGCCCGCGGAGCCGAAGTTGCCCTGCCCGGCGACGAGCGGGTAGCGCAGCGACCACGGCTGGACCAGGCGCACGAGGGCGTCGTAGATCGAGGTGTCGCCGTGGGGGTGGTACTGCCCCATGACCTCACCGACGACGCGCGAGCACTTGTTGAACGACGCGTCGGGCCGGTACCCGCCGTCGTACATCGCGTAGAGCACGCGGCGGTGCACCGGCTTGAGGCCGTCACGCACGTCCGGCAGCGCACGCCCGACGATGACGCTCATCGCGTAGTCGAGGTACGAGCGCTGCATCTCGAGGGTCAGGTCGACCTGCTCGATGTGGTCGGCTGGGGGCTGGGTCACTGTCGTCCTTCTGTCCGTCTGCGGGAGCGGGTGGGGCGGGGCGCGGGCTAGATGTCCAGGAAGCGCACGTCGCGTGCGTTCCGCTGGATGAACTCACGCCGGGACTCGACGTCCTCGCCCATGAGGACCGAGAACACCTCGTCCGCGGCTGCCGCCTCCCCGACCGTCACCTGTCGCAGGGTGCGCGTCTCGGGGTCCATCGTCGTGTCCCACAGCTCCTGCTCGTTCATCTCGCCGAGACCCTTGTAGCGCTGGATGCCGCTCTCCTTGGGCATCCGCTTGCCGGCGGCCGCGCCCTCGGCGAGCAGCGCGTCCTTCTCCCGGTCGGAGTACACGTACTCGTGCGGCGAGTTGGTCCACTTGAGCCGGTACAGCGGGGGCTGGGCCAGGTACACGTGGCCGTTCTCGATGAGCGGGCGCATGTAGCGGAAGAGCAGCGTGAGCAGCAGCGTGGTGATGTGCTGGCCGTCGACGTCGGCGTCGGCCATGAGCACGATCTTGTGGTACCGGAGTTTGGCGATGTCGAACTCCTCGCCGATGCCGGTGCCGAAGGCGGTGATGAGCGCCTGGATCTCCTGGTTGCCCAGGGCCTTGTCCAGGCGCGCCTTCTCGACGTTGAGGATCTTCCCGCGCAGCGGGAGGATCGCCTGCGTCTCCGGGTCGCGGCCCTGGACGGCCGAGCCGCCGGCGGAGTCTCCCTCGACGATGAAGATCTCCGAGCGGCTCGCGTCGCGGCTCGAGCAGTCCTTGAGCTTGCCGGGCATGGAGGCGGACTCCAGCGCGCCCTTCCGGCGGGTGGCCTCGCGCGCCTTGCGGGCGGCGAGCCGGGCCGCGGCGGCCTGCTGGGCCTTGCGGATGACGTCCTTGGCCTCGTTCGGGTGGGAGTCGAGCCAGTCGCCGAGGTGGCTGTAGACGACCTGCTGCACGTAGGTGCGCGCCTCGGTGTTGCCGAGCTTCGTCTTCGTCTGGCCCTCGAACTGCGGCTCGCCGAGCTTGACGGAGATGACGGCGGTGAGGCCCTCGCGGATGTCGTCACCCGTGAGGTTGTCGTCCTTGTCCTTGAGGATGTTCTTGTCCTTGGCGTACCGGTTGATCAGCGAGGTGAGCGCCGCGCGGAAGCCCTCCTCGTGGGTGCCGCCCTCGGAGGTGTTGATCGTGTTCGCGTAGGTGTGGACGGACTCGGAGTATGCGCTCGTCCACTGCATCGCGATCTCGACGGAGATCTTCCGGTCCTGGTCCTCGGCCTCGATGTCGATGATCTCGGGGTTGATGAGATCGACCTTCTTGGCGGAGTTGAGGTGCTGGACGTAGTCCTGCAGGCCGTTGGCGTACTGGTAGACGACCTCGCGGTGGCCCTCGTGGGCGTCGTCCGACGAGCCCTTCTCGTCTCCCGTGACCTCGTCGCCGGCGTCGGTGACGCCGGCCCGCTCGTCGGTGAGCGCGATGCGCAGGCCCTTGTTGAGGAAGGCCATCTGCTGGAAGCGGGCGCGGAGGGTCTCGAAGTCGAAGTCGGTGGTCTCGAAGATGTCCGCGTTGGGCCAGAACGTCACCGTGGTGCCGGTCTTGTCGGTGGTGCCGACCTCCGCGAGGGGCGCGGTGGGCACGCCGTCCTGGTAGCTCTGCCGCCAGATCGCGCCGTCCCGGTGGACCTCGACGATGAGGCGGGTGGACAGGGCGTTGACGACGGAGACGCCGACGCCGTGCAGACCTCCGGAGACGGCGTAGCCGCCACCGCCGAACTTGCCGCCGGCGTGGAGGACGGTGAGGACGACCTCGACGGCCGGCTTGCCCTCGGACTCGACGATGTCGACGGGGATGCCGCGGCCGTCGTCGATGACGCGCACTCCGCCGTCCTCGAGGATGGTGACGTCGATGGTGGTCGCGTGCCCGGCCAGTGCCTCGTCGACCGAGTTGTCGACCACCTCGTAGACCAGGTGGTGCAGGCCGCGCTCACCGGTGGACCCGATGTACATGCCGGGGCGCTTACGGACCGCCTCGAGGCCTTCGAGAACCGTGATGTTCGTTGCGTCGTACCCGGCTTCCTGCGGGCTCGTGCCGGTGCTCGGGGGCGTCTCGTCAGCCACTGTCTGGCGCTCTCCTCATCAGTTGTCGCGGCGCAGCACCGCACCGTCACCTGGTTCGGGACGATGGGCCGGGCACCACAGCTGCCCCCGGTGTGCGACTCCTGCCGACTCCCGCGGGCGGGGTCACCCGATTCTACTGCGTCGGTGCCTGAATCACCGCATATCCACAGCTTCATCCACAGTGTGACGCGCGTCGTGGCGCGGCTTCCGGGCTGCTCAGCCGTACGTGTCGCGTGGTCCGCGCCCGCGCACCGACCGCGGCCCTCGGGTCCACGTGGGGCCGCCCGGTCCCCGGATGACGATCTCGGTGACGGTGTCCTCCCCGACCTCCTCGGCGAGCCGTCGCTCGAGCTGGGGCTGGAGCAGTCGCAGCTGGGTCGCCCACGCCGTGGAGTCGGCCCGCAGCACGAGGACGGAGTCGTCGAAGGTCTCGACGACGCAGTGCTCGGCAAGGTGGTCACCGACGATCTCGCGCCACCGTCCGACGACGCCGCCCATGCTCACCGGCGCGCTCCAGCCGCGCTCGGCGAACATCTTGTCGACGATCGGCCCGAGCGGCTGCGGGTCACGGCGGGAGGGGCCTGCGCCGCTGCCGACGTCCCCGAGCCCGGGGCCCGGACGAAAACGTCGTGAGCCCGGCGCCGGGCGCCCGGGCGCGGTGCGCCGCAGCCCCTTGGCCGCGGCGGCGGCGCGGGCACGGGCCAGCGCCTGGCGTGCCGCGTCCGGGCTCTCCTCCGTGGCGGGGGTGTCGGCGCCGTCCCCGGCCGCCTGGTCCTTCTCCGGCCGGTCAGTCACGGGTCACCTGCCCTCCCGCGACGGTGAAGCGCGCCCCGGCGAGGGCCTCGGGCACGTCCTCGGGCACCGCGGCGGTGAGCAGCACCTGCTCGGCGCCGGCGACCATCGCGGCGAGCCGTTCCCGGCGCCGCACGTCGAGCTCGGCGAAGACGTCGTCGAGGATGAGGATCGGGCCGCCGTCGTCGTCCTCCTTGAGCACCTCGAAGGAGGCCAGTCGCAGCGCCAGCGCGTAGGACCACGACTCCCCGTGGCTCGCGTAGCCCTTGGCGGGCAGGCCACCGAGGGTGAGGACGAGGTCGTCGCGGTGCGGGCCGACGAGGCTGACGCCGCGGTCGATCTCCTTGCTCCGCAGCGCGCCCATCGCCGCGACGAGCCGCTCGGTGAGGGCGGGGACGTCGGTGAGCGCGTCCTCCTCCTCCGCCGTCGCCTCACCCTCGCCGTCGACGGCGAGCAGTGCGGAGCGGTACCCCAGACGGGCCTCGCTCTGCCCGGCGCTGACCTCCTCGTAGGCCTGGGCGGTGAGGGGGCGCAGGCGCCGGAGCAGCTCGACGCGCGCCGCGACGATCTGGGCGCCGGCGGCGGCGAGGTGGCCGTCCCACACGTCGAGCGTGGACAGGTCGGGCCCGCTGCCCCCGCGCCGGCGCGAGGCGCCGGCCGACTTCAGCAACGCGCCGCGCTGGCGCAGGATCTTGTCGTACTCGCTGCGCACGCCCGCCAGCCGCGGGGTGAGCAGGACGAGGAGGTCGTCGAGGAAGCGGCGGCGCGCCGACGGGTCGCCCTTGACGAGCTCGAGGTCCTCCGGCGCGAAGACGACGCTGCGGACGATGCCGAGGACGTCACGGGTGCGGCTGACCGGCGAGCGGTTGAGCCGGGCCCGGTTGGCGCGACCGGCGACGATCTCGAGCTCGACGAGCGTCTCGCGGCCCCCGCGCACGGCCTTGGCCCGGATCACCGCCCCGCCGGCGCCCTGCCGCACGAGCGCGGCGTCGGAGGCGACCCGGTGGCTGGAGAACGTGCCCAGGTAGGCGACCGCCTCGACGATGTTCGTCTTGCCCTGCCCGTTGTTGCCGACGAAGGCCGTGACTCCCGGGTCGAGCGCGAGGACGAGCTCCTCGTAGGACCGGAAGTCGTGCAGGGAGAGGTTGGAGACGTACATCCTCAGCGCTCGTCGGCACGCCGGATCGCGTGGCCTCCGAACTGCTCGCGGAGCGAGGCGACGGCCTTCATCGCAGGGGAGGCCTCCTGCCGGGAGGAGAAGCGGGCGAACAGGGCAGCGGCGATCGTCGGGGCCGGGACGGCGTTGTCGATCGCCTCCTCGAGGGTCCAGCGGCCCTCGCCGGAGTCCGCGGCGTAGTCGTCGATCCGGGCGAGGCCCGGGTCCTGCTCGAGGGCGTCGACGAGCAGCTCCAGCAGCCAGGAGCGCACGACGGTCCCCCGCTGCCAGGAGCGCACCACCGCGGTGACGTCGGGGACGAGGTCGGAGCGTGAGGCGATGATCTCGTAGCCCTCGGCGTAGGCCTGCATGAGGCCGTACTCGATGCCGTTGTGAACCATCTTGGAGAAGTGCCCGGCGCCGACGGGCCCCGCGTGGACGAAGCCCTCCTCTCGGGGCCCCTCGGGACGCAGTGCCTCGAAGATGGGCATCGCGCGCTCGACGTCCTCGGCGCTGCCGCCGACCATCGTGCCGTAGCCGTACTCGCGGCCCCACACGCCGCCGGAGATCCCCGCGTCGACGTAGCCGATGCCACGCTCGGCGAGCATGGCGGCGTTCTCCTGGTCGTCGCGGTAGTAGGAGTTCCCGCCCTCGATGACCAGGTCGCCCGGGGACAGCAGGGCGGCCAGCGCCTCGAGGGTCGCGTGGGTCGGGGCGCCTGCAGGCACCATGACCCACACGATGCGCTCGCCCTCGGGGAGGGCGGCGACGAGCTCGGCCAGCGACGGGACGTCGCTGATCGCCGGGTCGGTGTCGTACCCCGTGACGGTGTGGCCCGCGGCCCGGATGCGTTCGCGCATGTTGCCGCCCATGCGGCCCAGTCCAACCATGCCGATGTGCATGTCGGCTCCTCTCGTCGGGGTGCGGGGTCCTTCCCGCGGTGGGTTACCCGGCGAACCGGATGGGCATGAGCAGGTAGCGGAACTCGTCCTCGCTCTCCCCCTCGGCGCTGCCCTGGCCGGTGAGGACCGCGGGCTTGCTCGGGTGGGTGAACGACAGGCGGACGAAGTCGGTGCTCAGGGCGCCGAGGCCGTCGAGCAGGTAGTGCGGGTTGAACGCGGTGACGATGTCCTCACCGACGAGCGTGGCCTCGAGCACCTCGGACGCCTGCGCGTCCTCGCCCTGGCCGGCCTCGAGGACGACCTGGCCCTCGGAGAAGCTCAGCCGGATCGGGGTGTTGCGCTCGGCGACGAGGGAGACGCGGCGAGCGGCCTCGACGAGCGGCCCGGTGGCGATGACGGCGTGCGTCGTCGTCTCGTCCGGGAACAGCCGGCGCACGGGCGGGTAGTCGCCGTCGACGAGCAGCGACGTCGTCTGGCGGCCGCCGGCCGCGAAGCCGATGAGCGAGGCGGAGTCCTGGGCGAGCGCGACGTCGACGGTGCCTGCGCTGGTGAGGGACTTCGCGACGTCGGACAGGGTGCGGGCGCGCACGAGGGCGACGGCGTTGAACGCCGGGTTGCTCGGGTGCCAGGTGAGCTCGCGCAGGGCCAGCCGGTAGCGGTCGGTGGCCATGAGCGTGAGCTTCTCGCCGTCGATCTCCACGCGCACACCGGTGAGCAGCGGCAGCGTCTCGTCGCGGCTGGCCGCGATGCTCACCTGGGCGACCGCCTGGGTGAGGACGTCGGCGTCGATGGTGCCGGAGAGCTCGGGCATCTCGGGCAGCGCGGGGTAGTCCTCGACGGGCATGGTCAGCAGGGTGAAGCGGCTGGCGCCGCAGCGCAGGACGACCTTGGTGCCGTCGAGCGTGAGGTCCACCGGCTTGGCCGGCAGCGCCTTGGCGATGTCGGCCAGCAGACGCCCGGAGACGAGGACGACTCCCGGCTCCTCGACGGCGGCCGGGACCGTGGAGCGGGCCGAGACGTCGTAGTCGAAGGTCGAGAGGGTCAGTGATCCCTCACTGCTGGCCTCGAGACGGACGCCGGCGAGCACCGGGACCGGTGGACGCACCGGCAGGGAGCGTGCTGTCCAGGCAACGGCCTCGGCGAGGACGTCCCGTTCGACCCTGAGCTTCACGATGTTGACCTCTCTCGCTGCACCACGGCGCAGCGAGTAAGGGCTGCGCACGGGAAACCTTACGCGAGTCGGCCGGTCCTCCGGTCCGGTCTGGGCAGTCGGGGCCCGGACCGTTGTTGTTGTTCACAGGCTGTCTTGAAGAGAGGTCTCGTCATCGTCATCGCTGGTGTGGACACTGTGGAGAAGCGACGTCTGCGCAGGTCAGCCGGGCAGAGACGATGTGGGTACGGGGGCGCACCCTGGTGGGGACAAGTTGGCAGGTCGGTGGATTCGTGTCGTTCGTGTCGGCTGGATCCACGGATCGGGGACAACCTGTCCACTGACAAGTTTCCCTTGTCCACCGCAATCCACAGATTTGTCCACAACTGTGCATTGGCTCCGGAACGCCGAAACGTCCTCCTGGCGCCCTCGAGCGTCACGCCCCGCCGGTGCGGGCCTTCTGCTTGATCCGGTTCGTCAGCTCGGTGACCTGGTTGAAGGTCGAGCGCTTCTCGGCCATCTGCTCGCGGATCTTGCGGTTGGCGTGCATGACGGTCGTGTGGTCGCGCCCGCCGAAGAGCTGACCGATCTTCGGCAGCGACAGCTCGGTGAGCTCGCGGCACAGGTACATGGCGATCTGCCGGGCGTTGACGAGGACCCTCGACCGGTCGGCGCTGCACAGGGCGTCCATCGAGACGGAGAAGTAGTCCGCCGTCTGGCCCATGATCAGCGTCGGGGTGATCTCCTCGCCCTCGGTGTCGGTGATGAAGTCCTTGAGGACCATGACCGCGAGGGACTCGTCGACCGGCTGGCGGTTGAGGTTGGCGAACGCGGTGACCCGGATGAGGGCGCCCTCGAGCTCACGGATGTTCGAGGTGATCCGCGAGGCGATGTAGGACAGGACGGCGTCGTCGATCTCGAGGTTCTCGTTGTTCGCCTTCTTGCGGAGGATGGCGATGCGCGTCTCGAGGTCCGGCGGCTGGACGTCGGTGAGCAGGCCCCACTCGAAGCGCGAGCGCATCCGGTCCTCGAACCCGTTGAGCCGCTTGGGCGCGAGGTCGGAGGTGATGACGACCTGCTTGTTGGCGTTGTGCAGGGTGTTGAAGGTGTGGAAGAACTCCTCCATCGTCTGTTCCTTGCCCTGGAGGAACTGGATGTCGTCGATGAGGAGGACGTCCACCTCGCGGTAGCGGCGCTGGAAGGCCTCGGCCTTGTCGTCGCGGATGGAGTTGATGAAGTCGTTGGTGAACTCCTCGGAGTTCACGTACCGCACCCGGACGCTCGGGTCCAGGCTGCGGGAGTAGTGGCCGATGGCGTGCAGGAGGTGCGTCTTGCCCAGACCGGAGCCGCCATAGATGAACAGCGGGTTGTAGGCGCGGGCCGGCGACTCGGCGACGGCGGTGGCGGCCGCGTGGGCGAAGCGGTTGCTCGAGCCGATGACGAAGGTCTCGAAGGTGTACTTCGGGTTGAGCCGGGCGGCGTCGGCCTCGGCATCGGCGGCGTTGCGGCGGGCGTCGGCCGCAGAGCGCTGGCGCACCGCGGCGGACGGCGAGACCGGCGGCTCGGCGTCCTCGGGTGTCTCGGTCTCGGGCACCCGCGGGCTCGTCTCCTCGAGCGTCGGGTCGACGGTGACGGCGAAGCGGACCGGCGAGCCGGCCGACTCGGTGAGCGCCTCGGTGAGGCTCGTGCGTGCCCGGGTCTCGAGGAAGTCCTTGGCGAACTCGCTCGGCACGGCGAGGAGGAGGGTGCCGTCGACCGCGCCGAGCGGTCGGGTGAGACGGATGAAGGCCCGCTGGGCGCCGCCGATGTCCCCGTTCTCGGTGAGGATGTCCACAGCCCGTGCCCACAGGCCGGTGATCTCGTCGTTCTCGGGCACAGTGGTCCTCTCGTACAGGGTCGGCAGACGTTTCGAGTGTCGCATCCCCACCCTCGGTCCACATAGTTATCCACAGATGTGCAGAAGCATCGTGAGGGATGGCATAGTCGGACGATGGGCCGCGTGATTGACCGGCGATCGCCGTCTCGCGTATCGTGACTGAGCCGTCCTGACGGCTCTTCCGTGGTGCCCGCATGTGGGTCCGAGGAGCAGCCGTACCGCGCACTCAGCTGCCCAGGGCAGCACGACGACAACCGACGTTTTGGAGTACTGCCGTGAGCAAGCGGACTTACCAGCCGAACAACCGCAAGCGTGCCAAGGTGCACGGCTTCCGGCTGCGCATGCGCACGCGCGCCGGGCGCGCCATCCTCAGCGCTCGCCGCCGCAAGGGCCGCGAGAAGCTCTCGGCCTGACCCGTGCTGCCGCCGCAGCACCGGATGCGTCGGTCGGAGGAGTTCACCGACGCGGTGCGCGGTGGTGCCCGCAGCGGCACGCGGCGGCTGGTCGTCCACCTCGGCGCCCCGAGCGCCGGGGAGACGACCCCGCCCCGAGCCGGCCTGGTGGTGTCGAAGGCGGTGGGTAACGCCGTCGAGCGCAACCAGGTGAAGCGGAGGCTGCGGGGCCTGCTGGCCCCGCGCATGAACGACCTGCACGACGGCGACTCGATCGTCGTGCGGGCGCTTCCTGCTGCCCGGGGCGCGTCGAGCGCCGAGCTCGGCGAGGACCTCGACGTCGCGCTGCGCCGGGCACGGCGTCGGGCGCAGCGATGACTGCGCTGGGACGGGTCGTGGGCCGCGGGCTCGCGCTCCTCGTGAAGGGCTACCAGCTCATCGTCTCCCCGTGGTTCGGACCCTCGTGCCGGTACTACCCCTCCTGCTCCGCCTACGCGGTGACCGCCCTGCAGCGGCACGGCGCGGTGCGCGGGAGCCTGCTGGCCGGCTGGCGTCTGCTGCGGTGCAACCCGTGGAGCGACGGCGGGGTCGACCACGTCCCCGAGCAGGGCGACCCGATGCCGTGGACCTCACGGTCCGCTCGACCCCGTACTCTCGGGGTAGCCGCCGGTGGGGCGCCGTCGAACGACGCGCCGCAAGACCTCTAGGAGCCAGCCCTCATGGGTTTCTTTGACACGATCCTGTACCCCATCAAGTGGGTCGTCGCGTGGATCCTCTATCTCTTCCATGAGTTCTGGACCGCCGTCGGGCTGGACCCGTCGAGCGGCTGGTCGTGGGCGCTGGCCATCGTCGGCCTCACGGTCATCATGCGCATCCTCCTGATCCCGCTGTTCTTCAAGCAGATCAAGGCCTCGCGCGGGATGCAGATGCTGCAGCCCGACATGCAGAAGCTGCAGAAGAAGTACAAGGGGAAGAACGACCCCGCGTCCCGCCAGCAGATGCAGGCGGAGATGATGGCGCTCTACCAGAAGCACGGGACCAACCCGTTCTCCTCCTGCCTGCCGATCCTCGCGCAGTCCCCGATCTTCTTCGCGCTGTTCCGGGTGCTCTACTCGATGCCCCAGATCGCCGACGGCACCTACCGCGAGGGGCAGCCCCTCGGACCGATCGACGCCTCGACGGCGGCCCAGTTCCAGGACTCGACCCTGCTCGGGGCTCAGCTGTCGGACACGTTCCTCACCGCGTCGACGATGAACGTCCGGGTCCTCGCGATCGTCATGATCATCCTCATGTCGGTGACGACGTTCACCACGCAGCGGCAGCTGACGATGAAGAACATGCCGCAGAGCGCGCTGGACAACCCGATGGCCAAGCAGCAGCGGATGCTCATGTACATCCTGCCGCTCGTCTTCGCCTTCTCCGGCGTCTACTTCCCGATCGGTGTGCTCGTCTACTGGCTCACGACGAACCTGTGGACGATGGGCCAGCAGTTCTACACGATCCGCAAGATGCCGGCGCCCGGCTCCGAGGCCGAGAAGAAGTTCAAGGAGCGCGAGCGGGCCAAGCTCGAGCGCAAAGCCGCCCGCAAGGGCGTGCCCGTGGAGCAGCTGCTGCCCGAGCCCGCCGAGCCGGAGCGACCCGTCCAGAAGGGCCAGCGCGTCCAGCCCAAGCGGAAGGACCGCGCGAAGAAGAGCGGGCCCGCTGGGGCCACGGCGAGGCCGTCCGGCGCGACGGGTGCGAGTGCTGCCTCGGCGACGAGCGCGGACTCGGCGGCCACGGAGTCCGTGGTGGACGAGGCCACGGCCGGGAAGACGACGTCCGGCACCGCCGGCGGCGGGGCGAACGGCGCCAAGAAGAAGACGCCCCAGGAGCGCGCAGCCGAACGGCACGCGCAGCGAGCGGCTCAGCGGCGAGCCGAGCTCGAGCGCCGGGGGCGCAACAAGCCGGGCAAGTCCGGCAAGTAGACCAGACCTGACAGTGCCCGGGTCGTCGGGCTGAGAGAGAAGGATCAACTCGTGAGCGAGCAAGACGTGGTTCCCGCGGCGGAGGAGACGACTGCCGAGCAGGAGGCCGACGCACGTCCCGAGGCGACCAAGGTCTCCACGACCGTGAAGCGGCTCGAGGAGGAGGGCGAGATCGCGGCGGACTACCTCGAGGAGCTGCTCGACATCGCCGACCTCGACGGCGACATCGACCTGTCCATCGACCACGGGCGCGCGTCGGTGGAGATCGTCAACGAGGACAGCGAGGACCGTGCCCTCAAGCGGCTCGTCGGCAAGGACGGCGAGGTCCTCGACGCCCTCCAGGAGCTGACCCGCCTCGCCGTGCAGGCACGGACCGGTGAGCGCAGCCGTCTCATGCTCGACATCGCCGGTTTCCGGCGTCGGCGCAAGGTCGCGCTCACCGCGATCGCCCAGGAGGCGATCGCCAAGGTCAAGGCGGGGGCGGCGTCGGTCGCGCTCGACCCGATGAACCCCTTCGAGCGCAAGGTCGTGCACGACGCCGTCGCAGCTGCCGGCCTGGTGAGCGACTCGGCCGGGGTGGAGCCCCACCGCCACGTCGTCATCAGCGAGCAGTAGTCTACAGGTGTAGATAAGAGTGTCCTCGGAGGAGAGTGGGGCCGGCGCCGTCGAGCAGGCGCCGGCCGAG